>JBNJEM010000161.1:0-12596 GCA_051745935.1 Planctomycetota bacterium | reverse complement strand
GGGTCCGTTCTGCCATCCGTGGGCCTATAATGATATCTAAAGCACCAGCGATCATCGTCGTGCCCTGGTCGCGAAATCTTCCACTCTTCAATCAAGCACCCGCGACAAACTCGGGACAACCCACTTGTTCTATTTTGTCCGATTTTCGGGTTTTTCATCAGCCCAGTCCCGGGCCGTATCTGGAGCTTTATGGTCGGGAGGAGATTCCGAATTCCCCCTGGACCGTCTACGGCAATCAGGTCGAACGTCGGCTCTTCTGAGCCCAGCGAATAGCGAGGCCGATGGTGTGAGGCTTGATCGTCCGAGTCATTCCTGCTCCCCCCGTTCGAGAATTCGACGCCCGGCCTCGGTCGTCCGATACCGCTGCTTGGGGCTGCGCGGTTTGTCCGGGATGGTCATTTCGAGCCAGCGGGCCGCCAGCAGAGGCTCCAGGTGCGCTACGCGGAAGTGCTCCCGGTCCTTCAGTCCCGCGGCCTGCTGCAGCTCGCTCCGGGTGCTGGGACGCTCGGCAGCTGCCAAGATGGCGAGCACTTGCGGGGTAGCTTCCGGGGTGACTTCCGGGGCGACTTCCGGGGTGGGGGCGACGACCGCACGAAACGTCACCATGACGGTGCCGCCCTGTTCGCCGAAACTGGGCGGCTTTACGCCCCATCGCTCGCATTCCTCGATGACCCTGTTCGTGCCGCGGCCCCACGCCTCGACCGCCCCGGTGCGGTGAAACGTCTCGGCGATCAGCGGATTACGAAGCACCGACCGGTGCGGTCCGGAGAGCATCTCGGCGGTGATCCCGGCCGGAAGGCTCCCCAGGCTCGAAACTTCGATCCGGTCGTCGAAAATCGCCACCGCCACGTAGCTGCCGGGCTGCGCGTAGTCCCGGTGCATGACGGCGTTAAGGAGAACCTCCCGCAATGCATCGGGTGGCACCGGCAGCCGGTCTTCACGTTCAATCCGCCCCTCGACGAAGTGCCCGGAGAGGGGCAGGGTGCGGTCGAGAAAAGCCATCGCCTCCCGGACCATGGCGAACGCGTGCATATATTCCTGCTTGTTGTCCAGGATGTCCGCGGTGATCTTCGTGCCACGGAAACGTCCGAGCTTCAGGCGGCCCTGGGGGTAGTCGGGCAGGAAACGGGTGCCGTAGAGCATTTGGGCCGCCTGCGTGATCACGCCGTCGCGGCGCAGTCCGAGTCGGTCCAGAATGTCGCCGACGTCCGTGCTCGTCCCCGCGGAAATGCGCCGATGCCGAATGGCTGCTTCCCGCGTTTGTAGGATCTCCTCGTGGTCCAGATCTTCAACCCTTACGCCGACCGCTGGGTGATTCTCCCAGCGGTGCCGTGCATGCGCCCGTTCCAGAAGTAGTCTCTCGTAGCGCTGCTGAGGCAGCCGGGACGTGGTGGTGCCCACGCGCTGGTAGGGCCGGCCGTCGTAGGTGAAAGGCCGCGCATCGGCAACCCGGGGAGCCTCAAAAACGACCACCGATTTCGCGGAGCCGGGAACCGGAATGACGCGCGTTTCGATGGGAGCGGGCGGCTCGAACCGATCCAGCATCCGAGCAATCTCCTGCTGAGTCCTGTCGGCGAGCTCCTGCCCGACGATTTCCCCCTCCGGGCGGACGCCAATCACGACCAACCCACCGTTGACGTTGAGCAGCGAGCAGAGCGTCTTACCGACGCGCGGCAGCTGAGCGGTCGACGCGACCGGCATTAGGGCGCACCTGGAAAACGGGGGAACTATTGAAAATGCTCAAGCTATAGCCGCCCATGAGAGTCCGCGCACAACAAAGCTCTATGACCGAACCGGCGACGAAGTTACGCTAGATGAAATTGAGCGGATCCTGATCTGACTGCGGCATACGCTGCCTCTGGGTGTCCGATCGGCCGAGTTCAGACCTCTTATTCGTTACCTTGAACTAATTGACCGTTGCGCCACTCGCAGTTTCTCGCCGGTGTTTTTCGCTGGCGGATCGCCGCAGTTCGGACTCTGGTGGTTGGAAATCGTCAGCAAGGGATCGGACATGGCGCTACTGCCTGGTTGCGATGAACCTGTTCAAGACTCGTGAATTCACCCCAGCATCCTGGTCTGGACGACGCAGGGATTCTTCACGCATTACCGCCCTTCCGATCCCTCTGCGTTGCATTCCTGGTTAAGCCCAATTCGCCAGATGCCAACACCAATTAAGCACCGTACTGGGCAAGGACCCCGGCGAGGGGGAAATGGATCCATGCCGATTCCACCGTTTCTCCGGCCGCCCTCAGCACCTCTCGATAGGCATCCAGTTGCCCGGAAAACTCTCCAGCCTTCGTCTCACAATGATCCCGGCGGATGGGGGCACTTTTGTGGTCGATCAACACCAGCTTCCCATCGGGCAGTTGCAGCAGCAAGTCGATCGTGCCGTTCCATTGGCCGCCTTCCGAGCGGGGACCGCTTGCGGCGACCTCCGTGTGCCAGGTCGCCCCCGGATAGGTCCGCTCCACCCATTCGCAAAACCGGTCCCCCGCGGACACGAGAGCCTGCGCATCGAAACTTCCCGTTACCGAGTATGCCGCCAGACAGCGTTCAACCACCAGCTTTTTTTCGTGCCCATCCAACGAGCGGATCGATGGCAACGCGGCGAGATAGCTGTGTACGGCCTGTCCGATAGCAGCGTATTGGTCTTCGCCGGCGCCTTGCGGAAAGTGGGGCGGGCCAGGGAGATGCTGTAGATCAAAGGCCGTCGTCTCCACGCCCGGCGCTGCTTCACTGGGGGATTGGAAACGGGAAACCGCCTCCGGTCGTTCTGCGATAGCCGGCAGCTTGATCCAGCGCTCTTCCCCCGGTTTCGCGATTTGACAGCCATCAGCCATCTCTGCACTCAGCCGTCGTAAGACGAACGTCGTATCGATCTCCTCCAGCAGATACTCTCCCTCATCCAGGTTCGGATCGAGCAGGGAGTCGACATCAGGAAGATAGGACAACCAACCATATTTCCCCTCGCGGTGCGCGAAGACAAGTTTCCGTTTCGCGCGAGTGCAGCCGACGTAGAGAAGCCGCAGGTTTTCTTCCTGTTCCTGGGCTGTTCGTTCCTCTCCTTCAGCAGAGGCCAAGGCGTCATCTTCCAGGGCGCTTCCCTTCCGCTGCTTCCGGGGACGTCCATCCGTCATGCCGAACGGCCAGATCCAGGACCGTAGAGTCCGGCCAGCAAGCGGGTCTCCTTCGCTGCCCCCCGCGCCGGTCACCACGGGGGACCACATGTCCGGATCGCGTTCGGAGTCCAGTCCGCTCAGGATTACAACCGGCCACTCCAAGCCCTTGGCCGAGTGATAAGTCACAAGGGTGACCGCATCGTGTCCCTGCGGCGGATAACGGAAGTCCTGTCCGTTACCAGCCAGATCCTCCAGATAGAGGATGAGCCCGCCAAGGGTGGCTGCACGCCCGCTCTTCAAAGCGAGCTCCTCATGCTCACGGGCGTGACGCAACAGGGAATCGAGATGTGAACAGCGGCGTCCGGCGTCTCCCCATTTCCGCACCAGTTGCGGCAACTCCAGCGCCTCGATGACGTGCTGCATGACGAACAGCGGCGAGAGAAGGGACTCATTCATCCGTTCCAGTGGGGCAAAGCGGGCATCTCCTCCCCAGGGCGTGTGGTAGGTTGCTTCGCCGTCGGTGTTTTCTGAGTCGTCGGCATCGGCTTCGCCGGTTGTGCGAAGTGCCTCAAGACGTTCGATGATCCAATCGGGCGTCTGTTGCTGCGGATCACCCAGTAAATGCAGGATCGTGGCAGCGGCCAGTGAATCATTGCGATCCGCGACGAGGCGCAGACCTGCCAGCACCATCGCCCCTTCGCGGGTGGCAAGCAGCCCGGGGCTTTGCAGGAGATAGGGAATCTCCAGTTCATCGCACGCTGAAGCGACCCGCGCAAGCCCGACATTGGCCCGTTCCAGGACGGCGATATCCCCCCAAGGAATCTCTTCCGAACGAAGCCGGGCGATTCCGCAGGCCAGCGCCAGAGCATCTTCTTGCTGATTGGCCCTCTTCTTGTTCGTGAAGAAGCTCCAACGCTCGATTCCCCGCTCGACTGCTTCGCGCTTGGGCTCTTGGATGGCGTCTTCCCCCAACATGGGAGAGAAGAGACGCCCTACAAATTGGACCAGACCCCGCTGACTGCGGTAATTGAAAGGGAGTTTGATGCGATTGGCATCGGCTGCCGTTTCCCAGATGTTGCTAACCAGCCGCGGGTCGGCGTCACGAAATCCATAGATCGCTTGATTGGAATCGCCCACCCAGCGACTGCGAGCGGAGAGCTCTCGCAGGCGCTGGAAGATCGCCAGTTGCAGCGGGTTGGTGTCCTGGAACTCATCCACGAGGACGAGATCGAAATCTTCAGTTAGGCGAGCAACCAACGCCTCGTTTTCAAGCAGATCGAGAAACAGAATCTCCAGGTCGGTGAAGTCGACCAGTCCCCGTTCCGCCTTGTAGGTTTGATAGTGTCGATCGAGCCAGGCCGTTTCCCTGGCCAGAAGAGCAGCGAACTCCCGAATGTCCGCGTGCAGGCGTGGATGGTTGCGGACCTGCGACGCGTGCAGACGCAGGTCGTTCAAGTGGTTGTCGGCCCCCGAACGCTTACCGGCCGCGACCTTCGTCGCCTCGACGTAAGCCGCCCAAACTGGGAATTGGGTTGATTGAATCCGGCGGAGCTTCTGGAGGGCATCCTGCGTACGGCCTGTCTGATCGTTCAAACTGTCGATGGCTTGCAATGCTTCGCGCATCAGCTTGTGCAACTCTTCGAGAGGTGTCTCTGCCGACATTATTCCTCCGTCGAGCAACAACTCACAGACGCGCTCCGCACTGGTGGCCATCTGGCACTCGAAGTCCTCTTCGGAGATTCGGTTCCCGCGCTTGGCCGCCAGCAGCCCAAGGATTCTCTGATTCAGATCGTCCACACCGAGCCGGTGGGCGCACTCCGCCAGCGGTTCCCACTCCTGCAGGGAGACGGCTCCCAACAGGTCGCGCAGAGCCCGTATGCTTGCCCCCTCCTCCAGCACTTCCAGCCGGGGGGACAGCCCCATCTCGACGGCGTACCGTGTAAGCAGTTGATGCGCCACGCTGTGCACCGTCCCGATGGCGGCCAGTTCCAGTCGGTCCGCGTGCTGATGTCCGTACGGCTTGCCATCCCCCTCCTCAATCAGCTTGGCCTGGATGCGGCCCTTCAGTTCCGCAGCCGCCTTGCGGGTGAATGTCGTGGCCAGGATCCGCGCCGGATCGACCCCGTTCGCCACGGCCTCCACCACCGTTGCACAAAGATCCGTTGTCTTGCCCGAACCGGCGCCGGCACGGACCACTTCTAGTCGACTCATTACGACAACTCCTGAAGACCGCAGATCATAGAGTAATCGCAGTAGCGGCAGACTTCCTGCGATTCATCTGATTTCAACTTGTCGTTGAGGACGATCGTCGCCCCCTCCGGCCAGTCGGACGGAGACTGCAGCGGACGCGCCGGCACCGGTTCCTGCGACGTAAGCCAGTCCTCCGCATTGTGAATGGCCCGCGCAAACTCTTCCCACACCGTTTCAATGGCCGGACCATCAATGATGGCCTGCCGTCCTTCCCCCTCAAGCCGACTTCCCGAAGGCGAGTAAAGCAGGCCGTCGGAAAGGATCAGGTAGGCCACTGCCGGAAACTGGCCCGAATCACTCTTCCGCCCGTAAGCGTAAGTCGCCAATTGCACCGCCTTCCCCTCCTGGATCAGCGAGTAATACTTGCGGCGTCCCCCGTACTTGAAGTCGATGATCGCTTCGGCGCCATCCTGTCTCACCGCATTGCAGTCGATCCAGCCGCAGAGCGGTTTCCCAAAGGCCTTGCCGGAGAGTTCCAATTCGATGCCGACGATGCGATATCCCCCAGACCCCAATGTCTCGATCAACACACGGGTCGCATTCGCCAGTTCGGTCCGCAGACGTTGGGCTTCCATAATCTTGTCGGGTTGGGCGAGGGGAGCGGCATCCATCGGCAAGCGGTCATCGAACGCCTTGGTGACGTCGGCAACGGCTTCCTCGACACTGGGCAGTTTCTCTCGTCCGCCCAGGACTCGCTCCAGAATGCTATGGCAAAAGCTCCCCTTGAGTTGAAACTCATCGGGAAGCCGGGCGAATGAACTCGATCGGATTTTCGCCTGGTAGTTGAGCGTCCATTTCAGCGGGCAGGCCAGCCGGTCTTGAAGCTCCGAGGCGGAGACCGTTTCGCGATCCCACAACAGGTCAGGGGGAATCTCCCAGAGGGAACGCGGCATCTGAGGCGGTTCGATGGCCACCATCTCCGACTGAAAAGTAAAGGGCGTCAGTGCTGTTTCCTGGCCTGCCGCGATCAGGTCTTCCAGCACCGGGGGCCGCTCCATGTCCTCTTCCGAGAAACAATTTCGCACGGCCAGCCAGATCGGATGCAAGCGCTGGTCGAGGTCCTGGGGCAGCAGCACACCCAGAAACGCCTCCTTGACTTGGCAGTATGCGCGTGCCTCTGCGGCACGAACCGCTGAGACGGTATTGGTCCCATCATCCAGTTCGATCCCGCTTTCATGCAATCGGCGAAGCTGATCCACCGACCAGCGGCAGCCCGGGGCGTCTTCCGTTCCCAGACCAAGCCAGATCAATCGGTCGCACGGCCTGTCCAGTTCTGACAGCGAACGGATGCGGACCGGTCCGCCGGCCGCTTCCATCCCGATCCTCGCTTGGGCACCGTTGCCCAGTGCTTCATCCAACAATCGCGCCAGTTGTGGCTCAGTCAGCCGCGTCCCCTGACTCTCGGCTAATTCTCCCAGCAGCGCGGCCTGGCCTGCGGCCGTATAGAGAGCTTCGATCAACTCGTCATCCTCAGCACCTTCCCCTTCGAGAAGCGTCGCTCTCCCCGTCGCCCACCTCGCAACCAGCCCGCAACGGGAACCGATAAATTGAGTCTCGATGTCACAGCCTCGCTGCGCCCGCTCGCCGAAGAGCCACTCATTCAGCCGCTGCTGAATTTTTCCGTCGGGATCATTCTCTTCGCTGCACGCTTTCGCCAGGGCCTCTTCCCAAGCGCTGCTCCCCATTCCCGGCTCCTTCGCCAGCGCCGCGGCCAGTCTCGACGTCGCCGATTGCCGCAGGGGCGAGAAGGGCAGTGTGAGAAAATCGAGCAGCACCTGTGGATCCACCGGCTCCCAGCACAGAGCGAGGCTGAGCGGAAGAATCTGGAGGACCGGATGAGCCCTCGACCAGGCCGTCGCTCCCATGGTCGGCAGACCGATTCGCCCCAGACAGGCATCCAGCCGCAGCGCCAGAGCATCGTTCTCGCAGCAAATGAATGTTGTCGGGAGCTTTTCCGGATCCGACGCCAGCGCCGTCGCGACCAACTCCACCGCCGTCGTCTCACTCCGGCTTTGCACATAGCGAAACGTCTCGTCCTGTTCGATTTCAATCCGCTTCTCTTCGCCCCCCTGAACGGCCGACTGCGCACTTGCCAGCGCCGTGCCCTCCGGCCCCTGAATCTCGACGACCGGAGGATCGACAATGGTCAGCCGGTCGAGCACCTTTCTCCAGACGAGGGGCCATCGGTCCGGCGGATCGAACAGTATGCAGCGATGACACGGCAGGATCTGTCCCTCCTCGAGTACTTCCACTATCCGCTTCAGCCGCCTCGCTACGCTCGGGAAGACGAAAGTTCGCCCCTTTGTCGCCCGGGCCAGGTCCCGAACAAGTTGCGGGAGGGACTCGGAGGCACTTTCATCCCAGCCACCCAGCAGCAACTCATCGTGACGCCGCAGGAGTTCGGCTGCCGTCGCCCAGCGGTCCGTCTTCATACTCGCCGAATAGCAGCCATCGGCAATGTCATCGAGCGCCCCGGCGTATTCCGTGATCCGGTTCGCTTCGTGTACCTGAGGATGGGGCAATCCCAACTGCGTCTCCAGCCAGCGCAGCAAGGTCTCCGGACCACCCCGCAGTTCGTTGACGACCGTCTGCCCCACCCACGGTCTCGGTTCGCCAGGAACCAAGCGGATCGAAAGCGTTGTCTCTTGGATCATGGGAATGGTCCCCTCACGTTTGGCTGAAGGCAGCCAGGAGAATCGGCTTCTCCGTTCAGATTTCGCCCGCAATACGCTTGACAGAACGTTAAACTATCACTTTAATGCTGTCAAGCGAGCCGAACTCCTTTCTCGCACGCGCAACTGCGCGTTGCCCTTCGGGGCCTGAAACGGCGTCACTGACGCCGCGCATCTGGTAGGCACAGGCTCTGTCAGTGCCGACGCTGGCCACGCTGCTGTGTGGTGTGTGGTGTGTGTCGGTGGGTTTCGAGACCCTCGCGGAAAACCTCATGGGGAGGTTCTCCGTGGTCTCATTGTTGAAGAAAGGGAAAGGAGGAGTAATGAGAATTCGTTACCACGGCAAGCTGCCAGGTGCGTTATCGGAACGCAGAGATCAGATCGACTTCATTGTCGAATTCTGGAACGCTCTTCGGTCCGACGACGACTTTGGCTCAACAACTTGGGAGGTCTTAGATGACTTCGAACGACAAGTCAGCGAATGCCTGGACAGTGAACCACCCGACATTGATGGGGCGGAACATTTGACTGCGCGGGCAATGTTGATGATGAGCGGCAAGGAAAGTCTCTAAGACCTCCCAAATCCCAACTTTCACAGGTGCTTCCTCATGGTTCAGATAGGACAGACTGCTAAAAGGCTCCGAGAGTCGTTGAGATGGACTCAGCGTGAGACCGCCACCGCACTCGGCGTCTCATGCGTCCATCTATGCAACGTCGAAAACGGCAAGACACAGCCGTCGCAGGCACTGCTCGACCGCTATCGTGAGCTCTGGGGAATCGACCTTTATGTTTTAGCCTGGTGTGAACAAGGGAACGGGGATGAACTCCCCCCCGCTGTTCGATCTGCCGCGTCAAAACTCGCCAAGGCATGGAAACAACGGATTGACGCGCTCATTCAGGAAAATATCAAGGATCCGGAAACACCATGCTCCACCTTCGACAGGTAAAGCACTTGGCCCGGCAAACTAACATGTCGGTCGAACGACTTGATAAGACTCTCGACGACATCGACAGCGACTATGAGAAGTTGATCCTTCTCAACCCGCACAAGCCAGACAAGCCCCGCAACGTCGTTTCCGTCAAAGGAGCCGTCCGGAAATTCCAGTCAAGACTTTATCGGCGGGTTCTCCTTCCCCGATTGGTTCCTTCTTCTCACAGCCACGGCGGTGTACGCGGCCGCCACATCAAGTCCAACGCCCTTGCCCACCGACGTTCCGCGTTTGTCTTCAAAACGGACATCTCTGATTTTTACCCGAGCGTTCATCATTCGCGCGTCTATCGCCTGTTTACCGAAAAGTTCGCTTGCAGCCCGGATGTGGCCAGAATTTGCACCCGACTCTGCACCTATCAACCCTAACGTTGCAAACAGTATATGTAGGACGGGTCTCCAGGCCCGTCTTTTCAAGTACGAAATCGTACTTGATCTGGTGTCCGCGGATCTCACGAAATGTGAGATCTTCAAACAACCGCAAAAAGACACTTATGCGCTGTAAAAGACGGGCCTGGAGACCCGTCCTACGCCGTCTTTATGCAACAATAGGGTCAATACCACCTTGCGATCGGCTTCATCACCAGTCCCATTCTTGCCGACCAGATTCTCCTCCCTGTGGACGGCCGCATTGGCGCGGCCTGCCGCAAGGCGGGATTGGTCTATACGCGCTACGTAGATGATCTCACGATCTCTGGGTCCTTCGATCTCACGCAAAGCGGTTTTCAAAAGGTTGTTACAGAGATTCTCCGTGAACATGGATTTACCGTGAATCCCTCCAAGAGTCAGTGTGAACCGATTTCCAAGGAGACATCCATCACAAACGTCCGCATCGTCCGTGGGAAACTCGACGTTCGCAAGGAGTACATTGAGGAGCTGGAACGCCAGCTTGATGACGCCCGACGGCTCGCCAATGGGCAGCACTTCGACGGGCCGTACTACACCGAAGGCCAAATCCGAGGCCGAGTCCAATTGGTATGTTGGGGCAACCCAGGCCGCAGATCACGCTTGATGGCGAAGTTCAGGTCGATTTCCTGCCGACGCGTCGCCGAAGCCGCACAGGAACAGGGTTTGGTTGCGCAGAAGAACACGCTCCACAGAGCGACTGACTTCGCTCCGAGTTCGCAGGAGGCCCGAAGATGACTCGGAAGTACCTCGCCTTTGACATCGAAACCGCAAAAGTTCTACCGCAGCGGATCAGCAACCTCAAGGAGCATCGCCCCTTGGCCATCTGCTGCGCGGCGACTCACACCGGCTTTCATGGCGAACCACAGTTATGGCACGGACAAACGAAAGGGGGGACGGTTCCGTCCTGAGATGACCGAACGGGAGGCCTCCGCGCTTGTTTGCTATCTGGCGGAAATGGTGGATATAGGATTTACGATTGTGACCTGGAACGGTCTTGGCTTTGATTTCGACATTCTCGGAGAAGAATCGGGAAGATGGGATGAATGCCGCCGGATTGCCGAGCGAAAGTCACCTTGGGCGATCCGTTTTTTGCTCGACCGCCCGGCCGACAGACGGCAGTCACCTTCGCCATCGCATCGGCCCCAGGGCCCCGGGGGTGAGGGCCGACGCGACGGCGAAGGCGGATGCAGCAGCCGAAAAGAAATTGGGTGGGGTCGCGCCGCAGTTGTGCAGGCTATCGACGGTGGGCGGTTGCGGTGGCTCTCCGGCTACGGGCTCGCTAGAATGGTAGTTGTGCCCAAATCAGAGCGGAGTGAGCATGTCGTACCAATTCCCGCCCGACATCGAAGAACTGGTCCGCGAGCGAATGGCCACTGGCCATTATGGCTCGGAGGACGAGGTGCTCCGCGATGCGCTGCGGGCGCTTTCCGAGGAAGCCGAGGACTTGGCGGCCGTCAAACAGGCGATTGACGACTGGCGGGCCGGAGACGAGGGTGTGCCGGTCGACAAGGCCTTCGACGCTCTTCGCAAAAAACACGGCCTCTCCTGACCGCGATGCCTACCGCATCGTTCTCCAGCAGCGCGCCAACGAAGACCTGGAAGACGCCTACCTCTGGGGCTGCCAAACACGCTCCGCAGACGGCAGCGCGGTGGCTGGACCGTTTCCAAGCGACCATCAACACGCTCAGCGCTCAGCCCGAGCGTTGTTCGCACGCTAAGGAAAACAGCAAAGTCCACGTGGAGCTGCGGGAGTTGCATTTCGGCCGTCGGCCGAACGTTTTTCGAGTGATCTTCACGGTCGAGGGCCAGACGGTGCGCGTGCTGCGGATCCGCCGTGCTCAGCGCCGGCCGCTAACCCGATTGGAAATCGACGAGGCCACTGACTGACCATGCCTCGGCTGACGCTGGGAGTCACGTCCCCTCCCCTTTCGTTCGCTCGAAGTGCTGGCGGAGGATCACCGCCCGATAATGCTCGAGCAGCACGCCCCCGTGCTTCTGCGCTCTGCGGTATCCATCGAGCTTGGTTCGATCGGCATTGTCGAGTGCGTCGTTGAAGAACCGATTTTGCTCTTGATCTCCGAGCTTGCACCAGAACGCCGTAAACGCCTCCTGTCGCGTTTTGTCTTTTCGGGTAGCCTCTTCCTCTCGTTGGGCCTGAATGCTCCGCTCAGCGGCAATACGGGATTTTCGCGCCGCTTCGCGTTTCTGCCGCTGGGCGTTGCTCTCGAATCCCGGCGGTGGAGTGAACCCCTCAGGGCTGCGGATTCCAGCGACCACGAAGCCGGGGCTTCGCGGGTTTCCGCGCTCGGCGTGCCAGTCGAACAGCTCGAGCATCGCTTCGATCCTCTCGGCCGGAGCTTCCTGCACCACGCGCTCGGCCGAATCGCGAGCCACCCCGCGTTCAAGCAGCTGTTGGGCAAGTGGATGTCCTGGCTCGGACGACCGCTTCGCCTTGGTCCGTTTGCGTTTGCGCTCGAAGACCGCCTGCCACCGGCCGCGACCGAGCTTCAGGAAACGCTGGTCCGCCGACATCGGCCGCAGCTCCCAGACCGCTTCCAGCTCGCGGATGCCCTTCTGCAGCGCCCCCTTGACCTGGGCCGTGTTGTAGCTTCGGCTGACCCGCACCTTGTGAAACGCGAGCTCGTGTAGATCGAAGGCCAGCTTCTCTTCACGGTAGAACCGCTTGTCCAAGAACCGATAAAGTCGCTTGGCAATTGGATCTTTCAAGCTGCAGTACAGGCCCCAGTCCAGTGATTTCAGGTATCCGGCCCGGAAGCTGTTGTAGACCACCTCGTTCCAGACGAACCAGGAACGCGGCTCGGCCTCGCCGCCGGCCAAGCGATGTTCTCGCTCATAAACGTAGAGGTTGTCGAAGATGCTGAAGTCCCGATTGACCCGGCTCTGCGAGGAAGAGGACTTGGGCCACCGCACCTACAACCATTACGTCCAGGCCCTCGACTCCTTCTGCAACTGCCTGGCCGCGACGAAGCGCGCCACAGTGAATCCCATTCTCGGCATGGAGCGGCTGAATACCGCAGTGGACATCAGGCACCGCCGCTGGGCCCTGGGCTGATGAAAAACCCGAAAATCGGACAAAATAGAACAAGTGGGTTGTCCCGAGTTTGTCGCGCGTGCTTGATTGAAGAGTGGAAGATTTCG
>JBNJEM010000160.1:0-12627 GCA_051745935.1 Planctomycetota bacterium | reverse complement strand
TAGCGTCTCCAGCACGCGGTATTGCCATGAGTATTCTGAAAAGCGACCCTGTTAACCGGCGGATTCTTAACTCGCTTGCGGGGCTCGGTGGATTGTTGGGGCGGGATAAGCGATGGGAAATGTTTATCCCTGATGTACTCGACGATGTCGCTGTTCTACTGATGCGCCCGAACGCCCCATTTCGAGCCTCAAGCGGACAGGAAGAGCTTCAATACAACGAGTCGCTTCAGGGGTTGGCGGCCTCCTCCGACTTTCGCCGTTGTTCATGGCTGTTGCATCAGTGCCCGCGAAACCTGCACGGAGCCGTGATTGCCGGCATTTTTCCTCTAATCATGGGCGAAGTCTGGACGCGCATCAAAAAAAACGGCGAAACGTTATCCCAGGCCATTGCTCATTCGAGCGTCGAACTCGGCCCGGAGGATTTCATCAAGATACAGGCCGACGCTCGCGTTTTGAACGGTGCGATGTTGTTGAACTATCCGCTTCTCGATCTTTGCATGCGCCCTTGGTCCGAGCTGCCCGAGCATCGGCTGGAGACGAAGCGGATTCCCTACAAGAAGTCGGGCAAGGACGACACGCGGGTGCCCAACGGCGATGAAATCTCGAACATTTCACTGCGTCCTCGGCGGGACGATCCCTGGCCCAGCATGATTCCCACCGAATGGGCTGTCATGAAGACGGATCGGCGCCGAGGGATCGACCGCATTTTGAACCGGCAACCCCTGGTATATTTGAAGGAACAGCCGCGCGCGCTAAGGCCTCGAAATCGCGCCTTGGTGGTGTTTTTTATTGATTCGCACGACTATTCATGCGACCCTGAACGCCGCCGTTCCGACGGCGTGTTCCTGCTGGATCAAAACTGGACCACGCAAACCGACCTCTCCAAGTCATTGGCCTATCGGATGATAATCGACGCGGTTCACCAAGTGCCCCGATCAGAAATGACGTTGGACGTGGCCTTGTTTGTTTTTTCCTCGCAACAACGCGTGGAACCTCATAATGCGGCTTTCTTCAACCTCGAAGCCTTCGACCAGCATCAGGGCGCAGCGCGCGATGACGGCGACGAAGCGGACATGCTGCTGGCTTTTGACTCGTTTGTTTCCGACTATTTTCTGGTGGGGCGTCGTCCCGTTCGCCACATGCAATCGTCGCGGCACAACGCCTGGGCCGAAGCGGCAGCGGCTAATCCCTTTGCCTTTTTGCGAATAGCGGGGCAAGCAGTCACTCGCTACGATTCCTCTTGCCTCGTGGTGCTTTCCAAGACCACGAAATGGGATCGCCTTTCAACCTTCCTCTCATATGAATCTCCCTGCTTGCAAGCCCGCGTGCCCGGCGCGCCGGTGGCAATCATGGCTAGTGGGTGTGAAAACGACGAAGTGATGTCGCTTTCCTACGCCGCCTTCAACAGTTGGAATTCGATGCGTTGGCGGTGGGCGGGAGCGTTCAATCCGGGAACCGAGTACGATCTGCGCAACTGTTTCTTGGACATGGTAATCGGTCCGGTCCAAGACAAGTATATGCTCGAAGACGACTACTACACGCTTTCTTCTTTCAAATCATCGTCTTAGTGACCACGGAACGAGCCGGGAAATGGCTGACTACAACCAATATCGACAACTGCTGGACAGAATTCTCGATTGCAGCGATGCCGACTATATCCAGGCCGCGACCGACCGCGAATTTGACAAGCACGCGCGTGGCACGCTGCTCGATCACGATTTGGCCGATACGCTCAAGGATGTGGTTCGCAAGGGTGACGCGGTCGCGGCGGTTTCCGAGCGTATAAGCCGTTTGTTCGGCGACGCGGGCAGGTCTTTTTCCGTGGACACAATCCAGGTAGATGAAAGACCCGGCGTCGCCGAGCCTTGTCCGCCGCACATGCGCGACGCGAAAGGCGGCCAAGAGGAAACCACGCCTGCCATCAGCCGGAGCAACAGGCGACACAACAGGTTTTTCAGATTCGAGAAGCCCCGCGGGCTGGCTGATTTCTGCGATGCCGTGCTACGTTCCGGACTGGGAATTGGGCACGAGGATATTCACGTGTCTCGCGATCCCTTGGGGCTGCGGATAACGACCAAGGATCCATTCCCCGACGAATCGTGGCGCCATATTGTAACGTCGCTCTCCGGCCGCTCCGTTGACGTTCTCGACGCCGAGTGGCAGGATCTCAACAGTTTCGCGCGGGTGATAAACCCGCCCGCTTCCTCGTGGATGCCCGAATCATGCCGCAGGCTGATGCTCGCCATTTCCGCCAATAACGCCGAGAACCTCCGCGAGCCGACCATACGGACTTTCGACAACAGTCCCTCGCATCGGCGGCTGGAATGCAAGTACTTTAGCGATTCGCTGCGGGAATATGACGGCTGGATTACGCTCTTCGTCTTGGTGGATATGGAACAACCACTCTCCAAAGCGGAACTGCGACGGTGGGTTGGTGGTCTACCCGAGGCAACCGAGGTCTACTACCCGTTGTCCTCGGAGCGACACTCGCACGTGATATTCTTGAAGATGGGGTATAAGGATCCGGGCTCATTATTGACGCGGTTGTACCAGCCGAGCGAGGACGCGGCTTACACTCTGGTCTGCCCGCAAAAGGGCTTTGTACGTTGGACGACACTTTCGGTCGCGCAGAGTCGGTCGGCGCCATCCGTGTCCTATTCGCCGGTGCAAATCGACCTGACCGATTTGCAGCCCCAGTTTCCGAAAGCCGCCGGCAAACTGCACCCGTGGGATGTCAAACTGCGGGTTTACCCTTCGACGTTTCCTCAATCCCTAGCCGGTCGCGGCAACCGGATCAAGCAACTGGTCCGTTCGCGTGAACGTCTGGCTGACCTCGAGGATCAGTTCGAACGAGGAGAGCAATGGGTTTCGGAGCAGTGCCGCGTGGCCATGGAGTTTTTCGCAACGTCGGAGAACGGTGACGACCCTCTACCGAAAAGTCTGCAGCGTTTCCTCGACCGGCCGCATGTTCGGCTGGACGATTACGACATGAGTTGCTTCGAATGGAACAAGCGGCGGAGGTATCTTGTTATCAGCCGGACGCCTTTGGACCTGGCCGAAGCCTTGTCCGCCGGCGCCGACAATATGTTCATCCAAGACGTTCATTGGCTGGGCTGGGGCGTGAATGTTTTCATCGAACAGGGGAAGCGGTTCCGACCTCGCATCGACGGCGCCGCCATGGTTGAACAGTTTCACCACACCTTGGAACGCAAATCGGAGGGCCGGCAAATACACTCGTGGCTGATACGCACCATCGGAAGCACCGCCGTGCCCATGGGGATTCCCAACGATTCCGTGCAAGCCTTGAGCGATTCCATGCAGATCGTCAACGAATGTTCCTTCACGGTCGATGCGTCCCGTCCGCGGGACTATTCGCACTCGGCCAAGAAGGCGTTTAGCGAGCAGTTGCAATCGAGCGAGCCGGCTTTGAACGCTTTTTACAGCAAGTGCGCCGACGAGATCGACGACATGCTGGAGGAATTGGGAAGCCAGGTCGCCGATGTCGCGGCAAGAGTCGAAAAGATCCAGGAGGATACCGAAAACTCGTTGCACGACGTGCGGGCAATGGAGACACTGTTTCAGAACTATCCCCGCGACTGGGAGGACCTGGTTCGACGTATTCTGGGGTTCCATCTCGATATTTCGCAACAACGGGCCGGCTTGTTCGCCTCGCTCCAACAGGCGCACGAGGACTACCGGGAAAAACACAAAGAGGCCCTGGAAACCTTCCGCGGTTCGGCTGATCTGCTGGATGACGTCAGGAGCGAGGTCGCTGAAAACGACCAGTCATTGAACCAGCATATCCAACAATGTGACGAAAAGTGGCGGCGCACGCGTCACGATCTACAATCCATCCACGACAAAATCAACTCCACTTGGGGCTGTCTGCGGGACAGGCTCGCCGTGCTGGAGCCCAACACCAACGTCCTGGAGGAAAGCCAAGAGCTTCTGGCGAAAAGAACTCGTGAACTCGAAACACTGGAGTCGGAAGTCGCCGACATGGCCGACAGGTGTGCCGCGCGCATCAGGCAAACAGATGGGAGAATCGCCAAGCTGAAGGAAGAAAAACAATCGCTGGAAACCAGACTCCCGCAATGCAGGTCAATCGTCCAGAAAGCCGAGAGCGACCTGAATAGCCAGGTCAAACAACTACGCGAGATGTTCACGGCGATCGACGCGAAAAGACGCCAGCTAGACGCGTCGAACCCGTTCAGACAATCGGCCGAACTGCTGCTGGAAATCATGCGGAGCCGGAAGTCCCCGGACTTCCGATCGAAACTCCAGGCAATAAGCTGCTTTGCGAAACTCCTCAAGAACATGCCGGACGATGTATGGGAAGACCTGTTCAGTGACTAATGGCAAGGAGACATCAATGACCGATTCGATGAACAATGGGGCCAGGAAAACCGTCGACGACGCATTCGGCAATCCGCGCGACACTGGATCGGCGCGGGCGCGGCAGTGGCACGAGACACTGAACCGCCAGGCCGAGATGCTCCGGCAATGCGATCGTGTTCGCGAAGAACATTTGCGGCTTATTGCTGACAGAATATCGGCACTTAATGAAGCCACCAGGAAACTTGTGAGGTAACCCGTTTATATCCCGGTCGCGGATGACTTTCCACGCCGCGAGTCCGACCAGCGGGAGGACGGCTTGCGTCGGGCGGCTTTCCACCCGGAAAAATCCAACCACCTGAAATGTATCCCGTTTAGACGATAAGGCGGCATCGACCATGTTTACAGGATTAAAATCGCGATTGGAAAGAGGAACGGTCGCCTTGTGGAATTGTCGGCCTTGCGTTGTGGCGAGAGTGTGCGGTCTCGCGGTGAAACACAAGATCACCAATCGCTCGACGCTCGCCATGGCGCGGCGTTGGAACCTGGATATCGCGCAAGGCGACCTGGAAGTCGTCAGAACGCGACATCGGATCCAGATCAAGAGCCAAATGTCGGAATCGGCGATGGCGGACATGAAACAGAAGAGCAAAGCGATCGAAGAAGAATATTCGGGCGTGATCGGCAACGAAAATCTTTACCAGGACTTCGCGCGATTTCACCGCGCCGCGGATGGAATTCGACAGAGCAAACTGACAATCGCCAATTTGTCCGCTGAAGGCGGTGATGGGGGGAAATCGGAACCGAAACACCAAGGTCTTTCCTCCGTGGCGGAGGTTAAGAGTACACTGAGAATACTGAAAACCGTGGGCAAGAAAGTGGCCCGGCTGAAAAAGGCCGACGAACAGGCGGCGGACACGGGGGCAAACACCACCCGCCATGACAGCGATTGCCGACCTGGCAAGACGGACGTCGAAACACTGCTGAGCACGATCCAACGGGCCGTGGAAGCACCGCCCGCGCGATCCTTCGACATCATTCGCCATTACACCCGGGGAAATAGGTCATGAGCACCAGATCGGCGGGCCGGCCCATCCCAAAGCAATCGTGGTACGTCTGGGGATATTTGTTGCTGGGATCGCTCGGCGCCGGCTTCTTGTTATGGGAAGTGGTTTTCCGCCTGCTGCAAAACGTCAGCCCGTTAGCCGCCCTGCACAACGAAGTGGTCTTGCCATTCGTGCTCCGGGCGGTTTATGCGGAAACCGCGATAACCGTGGCCTGTGTCCTGTTAGCCGTAGCGGCATTGTTCTTTTGGCCGCACAACCTGATTGCGCGGGTGTCGGCCGTATTGGTTACGCTCGTTTTCTCGTATTGGCTGTTTCATTGTAGCATGTGGTATTATGCGTACATACCGAGCATGTGCGTGGCCGTTTTCTTGTTGTATTCGATAACGCGATATCTGTGGGTGGTTTTGTTCCGCGCTTCGTTGTGGCACGCGGCGGCCGTCTCGGCCGTATTGGCGATACTCTTGTTGTTTGTCGCGGATAGGCTCTCCGGCTTCTTATATTGGTGCGCCGCGGTGACGGTTATTCCTTTCGCGATGCCATTGATTCGGGCCGGATCGTATCGTGCGGTTCGCCGATTGGTGCAATCCAATAACTCCAGGGGCGTACAGTTATACTACGACGCGATACGATACTTCCATCTTCCTCCTCTTTCCAACAAGCACGCGGGCCTTGCGGGTTTTTGGAACCGTGCGGTGGATAGCCGGATGCAAGGCCGGAGTTTTTGGGAACGACTGTTTGTGTTGTTCGCCCGCGGGTATCGGCGGCGCTGCGGAAGCGGATCCACGCTCGACGGCGTGCTTCTGTTGCCGGCCAGGCTGATAACGGGCCGATTGTCGCCTCGGAGGCTCCAGTGCACATGGCTCGCTGAACTGCTCAAGGCGCAAGAATCCCATCAGCTGGCGTGGTTCTACGATGAGCCGTCACAAGCGATCGCCCGGCCCGATGAACACTTGCAGCGCATGATTGAGGCGGCCGAAAACCATTGGGAATACCACTATTTCACGCCGGCGCGGCTCGCGAACAATCCGCCGGAGATTTGCCGCCTCGCGTTGAAATACGAACGCATGTCGAGAATCGCTTTGGCCATGAGGGCGCGGCTCGTGAATGTCCAACAGGACCGGAAGGCCCGCGTGGAATTAGGACGCGCCTTGGCTCGTCAACAGCAATACCTCGTCAAGAAGGCG
The DNA here is from genome assembly GCA_051745935.1 of Planctomycetota bacterium. Taxonomy (GTDB): domain Bacteria; phylum Planctomycetota; class Planctomycetia; order Pirellulales; family Pirellulaceae; genus JBNJEM01. The sequence continues at coordinate 6,041 of JBNJEM010000160.1, read as the reverse complement.
GCCACCTTGCTCGACGCGGCCTCTGAATTGTCGGCGTCTAGTGAGCTGGTTTTCAAAGCGGCCGTCGCCAACTATCTGGACATTACGGCCACTAACGCCGAATCATCAGGCTCCGGGCCGCCAGAAGCAGGCTCGCCGGGGAAGTCGCCCGATGAGCTTCGGGGGGCATTGGACAAGTTGGCTAGGCTGCGCTGCGAGAACGACTGTTTAGCACGCGAGATCCGCGAGGCCTGTTATTGGCGGCTGCTCGCCAAGGCCATGGACGCCGGCCATATGGAATCCATACTGGCCGCGCTGCGCGAACTGGCTAACCAGTTCAGCGACTTTTGGGGCGAGCGGGACCGCTTTGTCCATGCCTTCATATACGGGCACGTTTGTTACCGGCAGCGAGTCGGCATCCGGCACACGCACGATCTCCGGGTCGCCTTGGCGGGCCGCTCGGGCGATATCTTCTATCACAGCGACCGTTCGGAGATAAAGTCCATAATACTTCCCGAAATGTCGTTGCCTGACGACAACCATGGGTAAAAACCAATGCCCGATACACGTAAGACGATTGACGAACTCAACACCCTTGCAGTCGAGCAACGGCCGAGGCTGATCCCCCCGTCGGAACTGGCGGCCGACGATGCCTTGTACGACATAAATGAACCGCCGAGCGTTTTCGTGCGGGTTGTGTTGGGGCTGTTCGCGTTTGTCATGGCCGTTTTGTTGTTCTTGTTTTACACCGAGGGCCTGCGGCCGATATCCAATGTGCCGGAATTCCGCTATTCAATCGAGGAAATCGAGCCCACGGTGGTGGCCGATTCGCCGGAGGAGGGCAAGTCCAACATCTGGATCGGCACGCGCAAAAACGGAGTGCGTTGTTTCAACCCGGATGTACTGTTAAGTGAATACCAACTTGATCGGAAGTCGACAGGCAACGGCCTGCTTTCGGATCACGTCTCGGATATTGACATTTCGCGGAGCTTGATTTCTTTTACCTGCGAATCTGGTGGGCGTCGCGGGGCCGTTACCTCTCGGGGAAACATGGTACCCGCCAGCGGTACGTTTTCCAAAAGGCCACTGCTGGACTATTCCTCGCTGGGCCAGGCCATGGGCAACTCGCTTTCCAGCGCGTGCGTGGGCAAGTCGCCCGAGACGCTTTGGGTGGGAAGCAGCACCAGCGGCCTGGGGCGATATCGCCGCCACACGAGGCATTGGGGCCCCACGTACACAAAACACTCTGGAGCCATTTCCAGCGACCATATTACCGACCTGCGGCCGTGGAGCGGGGGATTATTGGTCGCGTCCGATTACGGGCTGGATGTATGCCGGGATGACCTCGATTCCAACGGTGGCGATTTGAGCAAGGTGGACTCCAGCGATGAATTCGGCTCGCGCGGTATCAAAAGCTTGCATCCCCGTCGGTCGTCCGATGGATTGGACCTTTGGTGCGCCTCTTTCGGTAAAGGCGTTTCGCGCGCCAATATCCGTCCCGATGGAAGGATCGATACCCCGGAGATAATCATCTCGGAGCGTTCGGTCGCCGGTTTGGACACATCGAAATGTCGCATGGCGGCCTACAACGCCCGGAAACGCGTGCTCTGCGTGGCCTTCGAGCAAACAGAGGGCATGGGCGTGGCAAGATACCGGTTTGCAGACCATGATTGGCTGGGCACGAACCGAGCGCTACCTGTTTCGGATCTGCTGGATGTTCAATCGGATGAGTCGGACGGCGTGCTGGCCGGTACGGCGGACGGCGTGTGGCATGTCCACGAACAGACCAATGCCCAGGCCGATCATCTGACCCCGCGTTTTCGCGGGCTGGAAAACGAACGTGTCGCGGAATTGGCGGCTTCGCCGAGTTGGATCTGGGCCCATTCGCAGTGGCAAGCACCGCCGGGCTTGTCGGCGGTCCGCCTGCGGTGTTCCCCCAACACCAACGACTCATCGGATGGCCAGTGGCAATGGTCGGACCTCATCGGGCCCGGACGCTTCATGGATCTGCGGGAAGATGACATTCTGTGCGCGGATTACGTCGCGGATGACAAGACATACTATTTCGGGACCAGAGGAAAAGGTATCGGAAAATATCATGGCGATTCCCATGACCTGGAGCCAGTCGGTGGCGATTCGGAAAGCGATTCGCCGCTGGGCGGAGCGGATCTGATAGACATCGCCGCGGCCGGTGGTGGTGCCATGGCCGTGGTCACCGGCGAGGGCGAGCTTTTCGTGCGGAGCATGGACAAACAATGGCGTCAAGCCTGGAGCAACTCCCAAGGCCTGCCCATGGAACGTAACGAAGTCACCTGCGCCGCGGCCAACGACCGTCTGCTTTTCGTGGGTTCCGACTCCGTCATCGGCTCGTACGACGTGAAAACGCATCAGTGGCGGCAGCTTCCCAACCTCGATGGCCTAGGGAAACTCTACTGCACGGGCGGCGTGCTGTGGGCGCTGACTGACAGCCGCCAGCTGTTTTCGCTGAAGGTGGGGGAAAACGAGGCGCGATGGCAACCAAAACTACAGGACGTTGTACGGATTTCCCGCTCCCGGACCGGGTTGCTGATTCTGGCCAGGCAGGATAACGGAGTCAATGCGGTCTATGTGGCCGGCGGTTCCGTCTTGGACGAGCTGGTTGCCCTCTGCCAGCCGCGACCGCTCGACGGCGCCGCGGATTCATCCAGATGGAGTTCGTGTTGCGCGACCGGCAAACTCTTGTATTTGGCGGGCGACAAGGGAAGCATCGATCTCTACAATTTGAATACCCGCGCTTGGACCACCATCGAGCTTCCCGATTATGTCGGCGGCGTGCGGCGGATGTCAGCCAATTCGCGCGGGCTTTGGGTGCTCAGCGACGAAGACGCGCTTGTGCTGTGGAACAGCGAACACGAGGTTTGGAGCGAGGCCCCGGTTTGCGAAAATGTCGAGAGCTTCGCGCGGCACGGCATGGACGACTTGCTCGTGCTGCTCAAGCCCCGGCAAACCGGCGACGTCGGAAGTGAACAGACGCGCGACCGCTTGTTGCTGGTTTCCGGCGGTCAAGACAGACGTGTTTTGATCGGCCCCGCGCTGGACGCGGATACCTGGAACGAGAAGATCACGGTCGCGGCGGAATTCAATGACACCCTGTTTTTGGCGTCTGGCGGGAACGTGGCCCGCTATCGGACGAAAGGGCACGGCTGGAAGAGCTTCAATTTGGATGGGAGCCATGACGTCCGCGCGGCGCAAAGTGGCAATTACCTGTACGCGCTCGGGCGCCAAGGCGGCCCCGGCGGATTGGGAACCCTCTTTCGTTACGACCCGGCCGCGGATGATTTTTTGGCCATGCGGGCGATGGAAGGGCTTGACGAGGGGTTCCGGGTACGTCAATTCGCCGGCGATTCTCGGAACACGCTGGTGATGCATGTCCCGCGAAAGGGCCTGTATCGCATCGACGACGCGCGGGCCGATGACGCGGACCTCCTGCACGGTAGCTCGGCCGTGGGCTTGGAAAACGCCCAGGTGCAATCCGCGGCGGCCGTCGACAGGGAGCTGTTCCTGGCCGATGATCGAGGGAGAATCCATCGCTATGGCAGCCAGGGCGACGGCGGTGCTGCTGTCTGGAGCGTTTGCGTCGATGGCTCCGCTGAGGGGGATTCGTCCCGCGGCTTCGCCAAGATCCTTTTCCCCCACAAGGATCTTCTGGCCGCGGTCGGTACAAACAGCATTGATATCTTTGGTAGAACCGACGGCACTTCGAACTGGCAACGAAAGAATCGCATTGCTCGAGGCGACGGGGCCTGCGATGCATGGAAAACCGACGGTGGGGGCGGGATTCTCACCGCCTGGGACAAACCCTCATCGACCGGCCATTACAAAACGATCGGCATGCTGAATCTCGATGGCAGTGTGGAGCGGACCCTCGTGGGCGCGGGCATCGAGGCGCCCGCGGGCAAGACACGTCTTGTCCAGCAGTGGACGGTCGCCAAGGAACGGTTCCTGTTTCGCGTGAACGATTCCGGACGCATGTTCCGCTATTCGTTGCGAACACATACTTGGACCAAAGAGGCGATCAAGAATGTCGAAGCGCTGTTCCAATCCCTCAAGAACCTGTGGTGTTTCAGCCGAGACGGTTCCCGGCTCTACTATTGTTCGAGCAAAGACGGAGCACCCCAGTGGAAAGCGTTCGAGGCCGCCGGACCCATCGCTGACTTCGCCTTCGATGACCAGTTCCTCATCTTGCGTTATGAAAACGGCTGCGTCGAGTTCATGATGCTGAGAGATAACGGCAAGATCGCCGCGGGCGAACTTATCGGCGAATCACCCCGAATGCAAAACAGCGAAGGCAAGACAGTCGTATCCGCCTACGCCGAACTCGACCATGGCCTTTTTGTTTCATTGAAAGGGGGGGGCACCTGGCGCTACGATATTCTCGGGCATTCCTGGTCGAAGTCCCTGCCGGAGGAAATTCGATGCTTTGTCCGCGCCGATAACAATCCCGCCAGGCTCTTCGCGCTCGGCCAGCATAACGAGTTGTTCCATTGGGACGCCGGCCGCGGCGAGTTCTCCAAATTCACCTCGCTGCCGCCGATCAAATCGGTGCATTGCCACCAGGGAACGTTGTGGGCCGTCAGCTCGCGGGGTGAACTGATGAGATACAACACGGAGGTGGACAACCACGACGGGTGGACCGTTCTGGCTTCCAACCGGTCAGCCTTGTCCGGCCCGTCGTGGCCGGAAATCGCATCCGCCGCGGAATACCAGGGCAAACTGGTGCTGGGGTTGAGGCCGGACGGCGACGGTGGTGATATAGCGTGTGTTTACGATCCCGAGTCCATGAAATGGTCGCAATGCAAAATCCACTTCGGCCGCATTGCCAACTTCGTGCCGTGGGACAACCGCCTCGTTGCCGTTGCCTTCGACCGAAAAACCAAGACGTTTACGCTGTTGGATCTCGACATGTCCAGGCATTCAGCTCGGCCATTGTTGAGCGGGATCAGCGATGTCGACTTGGACCAGCAATCGGCTTGGTGTCTGGTTGGCGGTAACCGAGTGGTTGCGATCGATCGGTCAAAAGACAAACCGTCGGAGGTATTCGCCGATCCGCTCATGCTGCCCGACGATGTGAGAGAGCGGATCGCTTCGGTGCGCGCGGCTGGCGATCGCCTGATGGTCGTTGGCGATGGCGGGTCGATCTGGCACCATGTTCATGGGAAAAGTGGTTGGCGGAAAATGTTGGGGACCGCCGGCGGTGACTCCACCTTCAAGCGAAATATCCTGCAAGTCGGATGCGAGCTTTTGGCCTCGGCGCCGGAGGGCGGGATCTTGCAGTTCGACCGCCGCGCGGGCGTCTACGCCGCGTGGGCGGAGCAAGAGCCGGTCGTGCCGCATCCCGCTCAAGCCGAATGGGAGAAATGGGAGTTCCAAGACAAACTCGATGACCACGGTGGCCCTCGATCCTTTCACATGGAAGCGGGACGACCTTTCGTGCTCGCCAAGGACGGGGCGGTTTGGAATCGCGTTGGAGAGGAAGCCGAATGGAAACAGATATTGGAGCCCATCGAAAACTCACCGATGTCCGAACGGCGCCTCGTGAAAGTGGCGGGGCGACTGGTCGTTTCCTCGGCCGACGGCTCCCTGGCCTGTTACAACGCTCAAAGCAACTCATTCGTGGTACCAAAGGAGGGCCGCCTGCCGTCGCGGGCGGGTGAGCTGGACAAGAGCGTCTGGAAGGTGCGCGAGAATGAGGACGGCGGTTTCGAGGTTTCGTCAAACGACGGCTTGCCCTGGACCAAACCGGCCGAGTTCTTCAACGTCAAGGAGATTGCTCTAGCTGAGTCGATGGTCTACCTGCGATCCAATAACGCCGTATATGCCTTCGACCGGAACGAAACCGCTGACTATCGCATCCACGATATCAACGACCCTAAATGGGCGGAGCTTTTCAGCAAGCCGTCGAAATATGTCTTCGACGGGCTACGTTTCAAGTGCCGGATCGATAAGGATGGCGATTGGAAGACCGTGGAGAAGGACGTAGCGCTCCGGGTGGAGATGAAGTCGACGCTGGATAATGCCGCGGG
>JBNJEM010000159.1:0-12660 GCA_051745935.1 Planctomycetota bacterium | reverse complement strand
GAATCCGCCATGACACCAGCTCGCGTTTGTCCGCTCCTGTTCACGCTACTTTTCGGCTCGCCTGGCGTTTTTGGCCAAGGGCCTACGGGTCGCGAGATCCCCAACCTGCGGCCATTTGACACCTTGATGCTGAAATTCATGCGGGAAAACGACGTGCCCGGCGCGGCCCTGGCCGTAACCCGACACGGCCGCTTGGTATACGCCCGTGGCTTCGGTTGGGGAGATCGCGAAGAGCGCGAGCCTGTTGAGCCCGATTCGATCTTTCGGATCGCCAGTATCTCCAAGCCAATTACCGCTGTCGCGGTATTACGATTGGTCGAGAGCGGCGAACTGCAACTGGACGATCACGTACTCGCTGTATTGGACTACACGCCCGAAAACGGATCCGGATCGGAACCCGACCGGCGTTTGGCGGATATCACGATAAGGCATTTGTTGGACCATGCGGGCGGCTGGGACAGGTCGCGAAGCTTCAGCCCCATGGGCTTAAAAGGAACGACCAAGATCGCCACCGCTCTTGGCGTGCCGCCTCCGGGCCGACCCACCGACGTGATCCGATATATGCTAGGCGAACCGCTCGACTTTGATCCCGGGAGTCGCATGGCGTATTCCAACTTTGGCTACCTTCTTCTGGGCCGCGTCATTGAACACGTCTCGGGGCAGCCCTATGAAGAATACGTGAAGAGTGAAGTACTGGCCCGGGCGGACATCACGCACATGCGAATTGGTGGTACGGCGCGGGAAGACCGAGCCCCGAAAGAAGTGACCTACTACGACGCCGCGGGCCGGACAAAAACGGCCCTTTTCGGACCAAGAGAAGGGGAAAGCGTACCGCTGCCTTACGCGCGGTCCATTGAAATCATGGATGCTCATGGCGGCTGGATCGCGTCCGCCATTGACCTGGTCCGGTTCGCATCCGCGTTCGACGCGTCTCGTCAATGCAAGATTCTGGCCCCGGATACCATCGAGGCCATGTTCGAACGGCCTCCCGGCCGCCTTGGGTTCGATGAGGACGGTCAACCCAAGGCGTCTTATTATGCCTGCGGTTGGGCAGTGCGTGCCCTGGGAAACGGGGGACGAAACACCTGGCACGCAGGACAAATCGCGGGCACCTCCTCGCTCCTCGTACGCCGACACGATGGGCTGAATTGGGCCGTGTTGTTCAACACGCAGGCCAACCCGGAGGGCAAGGAATTGGCCAGTCTGATCGACCCCAAGATTCATGAGGCCGCCGACGCCGTCGCGGAATGGCCCCAGATAGACTTGTTTCAGCTGTAGTGATCGTTCACGGTGTTGCGCCGAAAACAGGAGACGACTCGTAGGACGGGTCTCCAGGCCCGTCGAAACACCATCCATGGTAACGGAAAACACGTCGGACGGGCCTGGAGACCCGTCCTACGACACAACCCCATGCAAATAACGTTACCCGTTCACGGGATAGAAGGTATGCTGATGCCGGTAGTGGCACATTTCGAGCACGTAGTGGCTAGGCATTCGAGGATCGCACGACTGAGATTGTGCAGTTGAGATTGTGCGATTGCCGGCGGCAGAAGCGCGTCCAAGAGGTGTCGAAAATCAGAGATGGGGGATCGTTTGTCGTTGTCATAACGACAAAAATCTACTCGACACGCTAAAATCCACCCATACCAGTTTTTTGCCCGTGAACGGTTACCGGCTGTATGAGTAGTTATGTGGCACCCGTTCGATCCATCGCCGCCGGCCGTGCTCGTGCTGGTTGGTTTCGCCACGTAAGGCCTGTCCCCAATCGTCCTTTGCAGCCCCCGCCGCCGATCAGCAAGACGGTGAACCTAATCGCCATTGGACGAGTCTCCGGTATCGCCGCGAGGGGAGTCATTGACTGGCGGGGAATCAACCACGTATGAATCAATAATCCGTGAGCGGTCATCCGCGGCGGCGGAATGAAACGTTTGGATCTTGAAGTGACGGCGAATCCACGTCAATAATCGCCGGCGATACCATCGGCGGCAAATTGGGATCAGCAACGTCATCCCCAGGATATCCGTCAAGACGCCTGGCGTCAGCAGCAGCGTTCCGGCACAGAAGATCATCGCCGCGTCCAACAAGGCGTCCGTGGGTAGCTTGCCGTTGTTCAGCGCCAATTGAATCCGGCGAAAGGTTTTCCAGCCTTGGGAGCGAGCCAAAAGAGTGCCAACGACGCCGGTGACGATGACGAGCAGAAACGTGAACTGCGCACTCGTCCAGTCGGCCAGGAGCAGAAGCAGCATCAGTTCGACCAGCGGAACGACGACAAACAAAAAAAGCAGCTTCTGCAACACAATACCGCGCCCCGCCTTAAAACTATCCGAGTTCTATCACCCCCCTATTCTCACGGGCGCGACCAGCCGCCGGAAGGATGGGAGGCAACGGCTTTTCGACCAGCAGCCCCTCGCCACTGAAACCGCATTCTCGCCCTTAGCGTGCTTCGGATCAAGGTCCCGTTGAACTGGAGCCTCCCTTGTGCGGGCGCGAAAAACAGAATGACGCGTCGAGCGGAATCAGCATGCCGTGTCCAGACACAAAACCGCCTCGGCCGTGAACAGGGCACGCGGTGAATCGTGTCTCGCCAACGCCACAAAGCCCCGCGACGTGGGGGCGGCGAGCTTCGCTGCATGCTCGAACCTCCTGATCTCAGGCTGTCGCAATGTCACAACACACCGCCATCTGTTCACTCCACACCACTTCCTCTTCCCGCAGCCAATAGGCGCTGTCGAACTCCGCCGCGCCACCGAGCAACCGTTCTGGATCTCGAAACACACTCGATTCGATCTCCGTGACCTGCAAGGGAACCACTTGAGACCGGCAGATGGTGGGGGTCGTCAGGCCGCGACGGCGGCGGGCAGGGCGAGTTAGGCGAAAGGAACGGAGATCTTCTTGCAGCACTTCACGGAGTTGATCTTTTGAGTGAAAGATGGAGCGTGGTGAGAGGGTCCGCCGCGGAACGGCTGTCATCTTGAGACGCATCACTTGATCATCGCTGACACATCGTACACGAATGGATTCCGCCGAATCGGCGATCTCGAAATGGGCGTGATGATAGTTTCGCCGGCTTCGGCGACGTATCCAAGCATTCAACCGCGAGGAGGTGTCATATCGCAGGACCAACACGCCCGTTTTCACTCGTTGCTTGCGGATTTGAACTGCATTCAAGAAATGGAGCGCGGTTTGGCTGGTAGCTAGCCGCGCTGGAACCAAGGGTGAACGAACAACGCGGCGTTGCCGCAGTACAATCCCGCCGATGCCATAACCATTGATCACCCGAAGTTGAAATCCGGAAGGGAATTTGATCTTCACCTGGTCGGACACCTGGTCGGATGGCATCCTAAAGAACACGACAATGCGACAATGCCGACGCTGTGGGAGGAGGTCTTCGGTCATGACGGTCAACAGACTTCTTACAGCCGGTCACAAAACCAGTCTCCCGTCCCCAATACTTCCTTGGCAACGGGAAGCCCAAGACGCCAAGAAGCCATAACAAAACCACCCGGGCTTCCTTTCCCCCGGAAGTTCCGGAAGCGGGAACCGCGTTTTGCTACGAGTTGTAGTACAAAACCGTTCAGATTTCCCGCCGTCCAAGGCGTTTTGGAACCTCAGTCAGGTTTTGCTAGGGGCTGTAAATGGTTTTGCTCGGGCCTTTCTTGCTCAAGATCAAACCGAACCCATCAAATGCCCACGGCGGCCAGAACGGACCACGGCCGTGGGGATCCGTGCTTCCAGGACGTCCACCGCCGCCGCTCCCCGTTTACTGGCCCATGGAAACACGCCCATTTCCACGCTGACTACTCCTTCCATTAAAACACCCCAAAAGCCAATTGCAAAGAGGAATTACCGGTGGGGGCCTTGTCGACCACGCGAATTTGGCATAGAACCGGTGAAAACAGAGGGGGGGGAGCGCCCGTTTAGCCATCTGAAGCGAAATCGAGTTCAGCAAACAGGTAGGAACATCTCTTATGCCCGTGGAATTGCGACGGCGTTTGTACGCCGAATTGGACGCACTCGTTTTGGTCGATCCGCATACACATATCAACCCCCATTCGCCGGCGTCGGAGACGCCGGCGGATATCTTGGGCTATCACTACTACACGGAGCTGGCGCATTCGGCCGGCATGCCAAAGGCGGAGATCGAGGAGCCTGGATTGGATGCCCGCGAGAAATTCGGCCGACTGATCGCGAACCTGGGACCGCTTCAAAACACGGTGCAGTACAGCTGGTTTCTCGATATTGCTTGCACGTTTTTTGATTTTCCACACGCCGATGTGACGGTTGACAATTGGGAAGAGTTATACGACCGCGCGCTGCGGAAGATGAGCGATCCCAATTGGTCGAATGAAGTGTTGGGGCTGAGCAAGCTGGAATCCGTGTTTCTCACCAATGATTTTGATGATCCGTTGGAAGGCTTTGACACGGACGTTTACATTCCCTGTCTGCGCACCGACGATTTGGTGTTTCACTCACACAAACCCGAGATCCGTCAACGGTTGGAAAAGGCCACTGATATCGCGGTAACCAATCTTGGGGCGTTGAAAGATGCCATTGCGCGATTGTTCAATCACTTCGTCTCCCACGACGCTCGGGCCTGTGCCATCTCGCTTCCGCCCGATTTCACGCCGACGCACGTGCGGCAGGGACGTGCTGAAACGGCGTTGGAAAACATTTTGGCGGCCACGGATGGTTGTGATGAACGGGACTCGCGAGCGCTGTCCCATTTCGTGTTTTGGACCTTGGTCGAACACTGCGCGGAACACCAGTTACCGTTTGATCTAATGATTGGCGTCAACCGGGGGGTCTACGCGGAGGGGGTGGTACAGGGACGGGATCTGTATGACAGCCGGGTATCCTTGATCCAGTACCGCGAGCTGTTTAACGCTTTTCCCCGGGTCACCTTTCCTGTTTCGGTACTGGCAAGCGTGACCAACCAGGAATTGACCAGCTATGCCTGGATTTTTCCCAACGTGGTGACCTGCGGTCACTGGTGGTATTCCAATACGCCCGCGTTCATCGGGCACGACCTGGCCGCGCGGCTGGAGGCGGTTCCGCGTTCCAAGCAGATTGGTTACTACAGTGACATGTACAAACTGGAGTTCGGGCTGCCCAAGTTCAGGATGTACAAACGAGTGTTGGCCAAGGTATTGGCGGAACAATTCGTGATCGATCGGGAGTGGTCGGAAGAGCGAGCGGTCGAGCTGGGACGCCAAGTCTTGCGCGGCAACGTGGACCGGATTTTCGGCCGGCCAGCGAGCTGAAACAGCGATGAAGCCGACGACCTCCGCGGACGTTCGCACGTGCGTGGCACATCTCGAGCAAAGGATTTTCGAGGTGCGAATGCCACGGGCTTGTCCCATGGTCCGTTACGTTTCACGCTACCGACGGCCAGGCGTGGTGTGTCCGGCCGGTTTGTAGCGGCGAGCGTGAATCACCACGGGACAGGCCGCGTGGCATCACGTTTTTTTGCAATACTGGGGTTTAGAAGGACCAAGGGTTATTCGTGCCGCCGGTATTCCTGGCTGATCGGTTGTAGCGGCAAACGGAACGATCCCCGGGACACGCCCGGGCCGTTTACCGGCGTTTTAAGCAGCCTCCGTTCGCCCGCGACCGACGGCGCAATCACGCGTCCGGCCCTTCGTCCCCCTTTGGAAGACACCAACGAAAACCGCCGGCCCGCGTGGCGGGCCGGCGGTCGATGGGTAAGCACGTCTGTCCGTCCCGCGGTTATTGCGAGCTGTCATAGCCAGTCTGGCTCAGCTCTTCCTCTTCCTGAATGATGATGCGTGGCGTGACCATCATCATGAGACTTTCGGTTTCGCGGCCGATCCCGACATTTTTGAAGAGCCGGTTAATATAGGGCAGTTTACTCATCATGGGCACTCCCCGTTCCACGCGTCCTTCGCTAAGCCGCTTGATGCCGCCGAGCAATACCGTGCCGCCATCGGGCACGCTGACGGTGGTGGACACCGACGTCGAGATAAAGGTTGGCAGCTGGACCGTCGTACCCGTCCTGGTCTCCGTTACGTTATCGCGTTCACCGTTCACGTCCTCGTTGTCGGGATCATCCACGATCGTTCCCGAATCCGTCGTGGTACTCCCTTGGAACGTGAACTCCTCGATGGGCCCGATCCGACTGAAGAACGGCACCAGTGTCAAGCGGACGAAGCGGCGATCGGAGGAGACCACGGCCTGGACCGTCATTTGCGTGCCTTCGCGCAGTACGATAATGACGGGCTGCTGAGCGGCGGCGAAATCACCGACAACCGGGATGATACTGGTTACGAACGGCCGCTCCGACGTGTCACTCACGTTCGCGGTTTGCCCGTTAAACAGGGTAACTTTCGGCGCTTGCAACACATTGGTGCGCGTATCTCCCTCCGCGGCTTCCAGCAGGAAGAAGACTTCCAGATCACTGAGAATGGCCATTCCAAAGTTCGCGGCCGTTCCCGCGTCGAAGTTTCCGAACTGAGGAACGGCGGCTCCGAAGCTCCCCTGAGTGAATTCGAGGTCGAGGTTCGTGGTCGGCCCTTGCTGGTTGAGACCGAACACCGCGCTGGGGCCCGTATCATCCCCCGGTCCACCGGTCCGATCATCTCCACGGATCAGGTCCACGTTGACGTTATCATCGATGGAGAAATCGAAATCCATCCCGATTCGTTCGAAGAAGTTGTCGTTGAGGGTGATGAAGCGGACCTCGATCGTCACCTGCAAGTCTTGTAGACGCCGCAACTGATCCAGCAGATCGGCAACCTGTTCATGCACCTCCTGGGTTTGGCTGATCACCAGACTCAGGTTGGTCGGAAAGGGTTCCATGGCTCCCGCTCCGCCCACTTCATCCCACGTATCGGGGGCGATGGTGGAGCTGATCAGTTCCATCAACGAGTCGTAGTCCGCCATGGCGGCACCACCCATCCCGCCCGGCCCAGCCCCGGCGGGTTGCGATTGTTGGGAACTGAGGGAGGGCAGCATTCCGGCGCCGCCCATTTGTGCCAGCACCGAGGCGTTTGAATTCTCGGGCCCCTCGTTTGAAGCGAGCGCCACTGGTACTTGGCTTAAGCTGGAGGGGTTCCCACCGTACCCGACCGCATCGTGAGCGGATTTAATGGCACCGGCGAGTCCCGTGTGATAACCGGGCAGGAAGTTGGGGATCGGAATCACCAGATCGCCGACTTTATAGACCTCGTTATAGACGTTCGAGTCTCGTGTCTGCTCACTGGTCACCCGCAACACTTCATCCTGTATGACATGGCTGAGCCGCAGCTCCGCCAGAATCAGATTAAGGGCGCTCCGCAGCGAGATTTGCTGGTTCAGGCGAATCGTAACCGGCTGGTCGCTGGTCACGCCCTCGGCGGCCATCCCCACCGAGTCCAGCACGATGGGAACTCCGGAAAGGTCACTCAGCACGTCCATGACTTCGGAAAGCGGTCGGTCTTCAAACTTGACGTCGACCTTGGTATTCATCGCTTTCTGAATTTCCATTTCCGCTTCGCTTAATCGCCGCTGTTCCTCTCCGAGCCTACGACGCACATCGGACAAATCCTGCCATTCCCTGGCGTCCGTGAATTTGTACGGTTCACCATCGTCGAACGCAGTGGAGGACCTCTCCACGTTGGTCAACGTCTCATAGAACGCCCGCTCCTTCTCCTCTTTGATCGCCATTTGTTCCTGTATGCGCCGCACGAATCGGCTTTGCCACAAGAGGTTCTGGACCACTTCAGCCTCGGGAGCAAGCTCTTTGGCCTGTTTCGCGATGAGTTCCGCTTCCGCGTAGCGTTGCTCGTCCAACAGCTCATTGAACTCCTCGACCAACTTGGCGAGTTCGTTTTGGATTTCCATCTCGCGCTGGGCATCCAAAGCGATACCTTCCTCGACCGCCTGGTTGCGCTCGTTCAATTCGATCTCCGCCTTATTGAGATCCATGTATTGCTGCAAGCCCTCGATACTTCGATCGACCATTGTCAGCAATTGCTTCCTTGAAGCGGGATCGACTTCGGACTCACTCACCCGCTTGCGAAGCTTCTGCAGCCGTTCCAAAGCACCTTTCGGATCCGTCCCGCTCATCCGCTGCGCTTCAACCTGTTCGCTACTGATTTCGCGAAACATTTTCTGACGCAACAATTGTTGCCGCGAATCGACCGCTTCCAGCGGCGAGCCCTCGCCTTCCTCCGTGTCCGGCGGCGTCTCATTCCGCTGCAGGAAAACGAGTTTATCCTGCAGCTGCTGCCGCATCAGAGGATCCAACTCCTTCTCGTATTTCCAGGCATCATGAAACAGCTTCAGAGCCGTTTCTTGATCATGCTCTTCCAAAGCTCGGAGCCCGTCTTGGTATAATGTTTCTCCCGGCGACCGCGGCTCTTGTGAATTAGCCTTGGGACTCGGCTGATCGCCCTCCGAACCGTTCGGCGAATCCGGCTGCAGCGTTTGGGCCGCCACGTTGCGCGACGCATCCTGCTCAGGGTTATACAACCCTTGCTTAACCGGGTACGAGCCGTCGCCACCCCCTTCGGCCCCCCGTGCCTGCCGAGACCGCGACGTGCCGGTGGGCATCACCGACCGCCGATCATTCATGGCTTTGTTGATGTCCAGCAAGACCATCCAGGGCCGCTCCTCGTTCGGACCATAGGCTGATTCCGGAGCCATCCCTTGAGCGTTCTCGGCGTATTGTTTGGCCGCCGCCAAATCGCCGCGATCCAAAGCCGCTCGCGCCTGTGCGACGAGGCGTGACGCGTCAGCCTTGTTCCCGCCAGACGGCTGGCCACTTGGAGACGGAAGGCGGCGAGGATGCCTATTGTCCGCGTCGGACACGTTGGCATTGGATCCACTGTCGTTTGGCTGACCGTTCGCCCCGGCATTCTGGCGCCGCACGGCGGCGATTTTCGAAAGCAACTGGTCGGGCGTTTCATCGAACTGCCCGTATTCCGCTCGCAAATCCTTCGCCTGTTGTGCCAGTTGCCGTGCTTCGTCGAATGCCTGATGAGCGAGGAGACCGGATGCCTGGTCCATCAAGAACCGCGCGAACTTGCGCGTGTAGTCCGTGGCGTTTTCATCCGGTTCGGGACCGTCGGAAAACCCGGCCGCTCGCTTCACCAACGCATCCACTTTGTCCGGCGAGTCGGCGTTTATGGGATAGTTAACCCCCAGCTTTTTGGCTTGCGACACCAGCAGTCCCGCTCGCTGAGCGTCCCCCTTGGCCAACGCCCGGCGCGCGTCGAGCAAGAGCTGCGTACCACGCCCCTGTTTGCCACCCGCCTGTCCGCCACTCGCCTGTTTGTCGTCCGTCCGGGGATTCGCCGACGAAGAGGCCACTTCGCCCGCGGACGGCCTCGAAGCGGCGGGACGGGTCCGAGGCGTGTCAGCCCCCCGAGAGTTCGCCGACCCCATCGCGGTTGCCGAACTCTCTCCCGAATCGCCATACGGGTCCGCTGGCGGCCCGGACGGCTGCTCGCCTCGATCAAACAGGCGGGTCAGTGGATTGGAGAATTGCGACTCGGTATCGCCACCCGATCCGCGAGATCGCATCCGTTCCAGATCTTCGCGAGCCTTGGCCGGCGTATCCTTGAAGCGCGCGAAGAGAGGATCATCCTTTACCTTCTGCCTCTCCGCTCGCTCAATACAGTACTCGGCCAATTCCAGATCGCCATTTTTCATGGCCTCTCTCGCCTGTCCCAGCCACTTCCGGGCCACTTGCCGAGCATCCTTGCTATTGCTCTGATTCGCTTGTCCCGGAACAAGCAAACCCATTCGCGTGCTACCGCCCAACACAGGGGGACGAGCTAGCACAGACGCCACTGATACTGTTAGCCCCAGGGCAACACAACAACCAAATAGTCTGGCGGTCGTACTCAACGCGCTTCTCCTTCCTCGAGATGCACGAAACCCTCGCACGTGGCCGGATACGATCCAGCACCACCTACCAGCCGTCGCGCTTCCATGCGCAAGGCGTTGGACCCAACTCCTCGCGGACTACACACCGCGTCAGGTTGAGCATCGTTCTACGACGAGCTGATTTGACCGGTCGCCACCGATGGGTTTCGACAACCGTTGACAGGGAAATTTCTTGGATAAGAGACGGTTAAATACTCTCCGACGCCAAACTGGTCAAGAGCAATTCTGTTCCAATGGGTGCTTTTGTGGGTTTTTTGCCTCGGTCATGGATCTAACCTCTCGCGTGAGCAAACCGTGCGAGGAACGTTGGCGACGGGTCGCGGGGTCCGCGCGAGGCATCGGCACACTTCGCATCCAGACTCGGTTCATTTGATCGCGGCGGAAATTACGTCGGGGCCATTGCTGAGTTTTTAAGGAAAGACTCACGATTAACTTCGCCATTTTTCGGAGGGTGGGACTTTCCTGAGCGAGCGGCAAGACGCGATTTCCCTCCAGAAACGGCGAATCGCGAGCGGAGGCAATGCAACAGTGGCCGAGCAGTCTTTTGGCGTTTGCAAAGAACCAAGGCGCGACTCAACGGCAGAACGCGTCTCTCTTTACCCATTTGAAGCAGAACAGAGGCCCGCTTCCGACGGCAACCGTACCGCAAGAACCGAAACAACGCCCGGTCCGCCGGGACCGGGCGTTGCCGTTTTTCCTGTTTATCCCTGTTCCGGCGCATCCCTGGCCATGCGGGGACGGCAGGATAAGCGTCTCCGCGGCAGACAGCCAGCACACCACCGACTCTCCGCTCACCCGTCCCCCGCCACCTGCTCGGCCCCCAACGCGACACATGGATTTACTGGAGCACGTTGGATTAAGACCCCCGGCCTCGTCCACTGCCCGGATAACCACTTCCATAGCCCTCCGAGGAGTCATCTCCGTACTCCTCCTCATCCGAACCGGGTTGCCCACCCGGATAGCCTCCCATGGCGCCTGCCCCTTCCATTTCGTCCGCCAATGTAAATCGCTGGAATTTCTCATGGTCGGCTACTTCGTTCTGGACCTTGAAATTCCCCTCCTCGTCAATCAACAGGAATTCACCAATGGCGGACACCCGCTGCTTGCTATCGCCTGGCAAATCTTGTCCGCCAAACATGTCAATGACCGTAAGCTGGCTGTCCAGCTCACATCCTTCCTCATCGAGCAGTTTAATGATCAGGGTGACGGGGTCCAACACCTCGAATTCGCCGCTGACGTTGAGCACGGCGCCACGATAGGCCTTGACTTCCTTTGAAATATCCACGGCGTACCGATCGTTCCAGACGACGGGACAGACTTTTCCGTTGGGTTCATTTTGTCGGATCTTGACGCCGCCGGCACCTCGCGAGTAACGGGTGGGAGACACCTCGCCGGCGTAGGCGCGAGCCGTTGTCGGTAAACTAATCGGACCAGAGGGTTCGCTCCAATCCGTGGTCACATAGTAAATCCCTTGCTGGTCAGGATCGGCTTCCTGCTTTTTCAGCCGCTGAATCACCTCCATCGAAAGCGTCCGGCGTCGAGGTGGCCGGCTAACCGGACCATTCGCTCGATCCGTGTTTGGATTGTTCGGATCTTCCACGAACAACCGGACTCGATACCGGTACACGCGATCCGGCTGGACATCGGTATCGAAAAACCGGACGAGCTTGTACTGCACGGGCTCGGCACTGGTGGACATTCGCCGCATGCCGTAACCGCCGCTGCCGCCATAGCCACCGCTTCCCCTGCCGGAGCCATAACCGTAGCCGCTATCGGAGCCCATCTCGTATTCGTCTCCATAGCCCTCCATATCCGACTCCATCATGCCTCCGGAGCCACCATAGCCTTCCATGCCGGAACCACTACCGCCCATTCCGGAGCCGTACATTCCCCCCATTCCGCCGGAGCGCCCGCTTCCCGGAAAGCCGCCGGGAAAGCCTCCGCGGCCGGGGAGCCCGCCGCCACCCGGCCGATCGAGCCCGGGCATCTCGGTCGCCAGCGGCATGTCTCCGTCCTTCTCCTCCGCTTCGCTCTCCTGTTCAGCTTCCGATCTCCTCATTCTCGGCCGGCGCGTGCCTTTGGGCACCTTCGTGTGGAGCATGGCTTCTTCCATATCGCGGAGCATGATGGGAGGAGCCGGCATGGTCGCGTTGCGATTCACATAAGCCGGATCGGCCATTTCTTGCATGACCCCATGCCAGTGCTGTTTCCTGGCCACCTCCACCGCCCATTTGGGGTTCATGATTTTCCGCCACTCCGACTCGCCCGGTTCTTCCGTGGGATCGTCCGTCACGTCGGCCCGTTGGGCTTCAAAGAACACGATCCGGGGGGTGTCCCGTCTGGGATCATAGCCAACGGCGCTACTGAGGACCCGCTTGAACTCATCCGCTTGCTTGCGATAAGGCGCCAGCGCCTTGACCGCGATCACGTGTGCCGTTTTCGCCGCGGGTCGACCCCGGCCGCCCCTGCCACTGTCGCCGTAGCCCCGCTCCATGTCCCCCGATCTGTCATACTCGCCGCCGCCATAGGATCCCCCGCCGCCATAGGATCCCCCGCCGCCATAGGATCCCCCGCCGCCATAGGATCCCCCGCCGCCGGCGACTCCGGATGGCCGATAACCGCTGACCTTGCTGGGATCGTACTTGCGTGGGGGTCCCGTATCCCGGCGATTTCTTCCGTCACGCCCGCGTCTCGAATCTTCCCTCTCGTAGTCATCGCCGCGTTCCCTCCCGTAGCCGGAACCGCTCCCCCTCTCCTCATAGCCCTCGGAGC
>JBNJEM010000158.1:0-12714 GCA_051745935.1 Planctomycetota bacterium | reverse complement strand
CCAAACGCTGGCGCAAATCTCCCCCGCCCGGCTTTAGTTTGCTGGGCGCATCTTCAATGTACCGCAACAGGGGAAGTCGCTTGCCGGTCCATTTCTCAGCCTCAAGGACGACCAAATCGTTCTGGGCCAAAACCATGCCCTCCTCGGTCGATAGGCCATGCTGGTACGTGCCCATCATCAGAGCACCCGGAACGCCGACAAGCAGCCACGCCACCACCACGGCCGCTATACGCCACACGGGTGGCCATCTCAATCTCCCCGTGGATGCACCCGCACCTGAGGGCCGCCACCAGAACAGCGCCAGGACGGCCGCCACGTCCATCGTGAACGTGTACCAAGGATTCACCGCGACGCGGCCTAAACAGCCACAACTGGCAGCGCCAGAAAGAGCCTTGTAGAGGGAGACAGCGGCAAACACGGCGAAACAGAGAATCGCCGCCCGGCGGGTCCACTCAGGCCAGATATTGCCAAGAAGCCACAGACCAAAGAGAAGCTCGAACTCCACCACGGCGATCAGAAACCAGGGGGCATCAAGAACAGTGGCATTCAGGGCAGGCTCCGTGGCGAGTTGATAGCCCTTCAATCCGGCGGCCAGGAGAAGCACGCCCGCCAGAACGATACGAACAATGTTGTACATAGTCCCGCGTTGCATGGAATGCACCTCCTGCTACTTCTTCGTCCCCAGCGCCTTTCGGAACGAACCCAACTGGAAATCGAAGGTACGACCCGCGGAGACTTCGAAGACCGCAGCGTCTCCGCTACCATTGGTCGACGATGGACACCTTGTTCAACCTAGAAAAGATGGGTGCTTCCTGGCGACGGATAATCCCTCTGAACTCCGCATTATCGTCCAGGGTGGTAGGTTCCTGTTCATGTTGCCAGTCTTCCGGCAGCTCCGGCAAGCCCAACTCCCGTCTCACGCGATTGGCGTCGCGCGGGGTGATGTGGTAAATGTAGACGGAGTAGCCGGCCACGGCGACGTGGCGGAAACGCTGGAAGTAAGTCAAGTCACAGCATTCGTCGGCAGGGGATACCCAATCGCCGTTCTTGTTCGGGGTGCCCTCGCGCGAACCTTGTAAGAAATTCACGTCAATTCCATACCAGCCAGGCAAGGGCCCCGTCTTGGAACAGCGATTGCATTCACAACTGGCAGAGACGCTCTTCGGGCCGGCTGGAGGAAGGTCAGAATGTATGCCGATCAAGGCGGGATCAATCCATGTAATGCAGGCAAGAGCAAAGGGCGTTGCTTCCGGATGATCGTCGAGCCACTCCCGCAAATAGTAGAGATCTTGTCCCCACGCAATGTTGCTGTCGAGCGGATATTCATGTCCGCGACGGGGACCGCCAGCGAGAGAATTAAAGAATGACTGGCTGTGAGGGAAGATCCAGACGCTCTCGAGGCTCGCCAGAACAACGCAAAGCAAGGCGAGGCCAGGTGTTCTACGACAGCCAAACGTGGAGAGAAGTGCCGATTGCCCACTCCAAACGAAGATAAATGGTAGTACAGGAATGACATAACGAGTATGAACCGTAAAACCTATTTGCCAACTGGCTACACAAAGTATTAGCGCCACGGGAACAATCAGGAATGCCTCTTCAAACCGAGCGTTCGCCTGGACGACCCTTGCGACGTAGACCAAACAGGCCATAATGCACAATATGAGTGCGCCAACCGGCGTTTTCAACAGCAGCGCGTAAGCATAGAACCACCACCAGCCCCCTCGCTGCCACCTACCATTTACATAAGACATGATGCAGCGGCGTTCGAAATCCAACTTCTGCGTGTCGATTCCTTGGACGAAATTTCTGGGAAAAGGAACTCGCAGCATTCCCGCGAGCCCGCCTTCAAATCGATTTCCAGCAACGGAATTATCCTCGCCGCTAGGATGGTTTCCGGCGAGATACGCAGACTGAAAGCGATAGTCTTTGAGCATCGTGAAGCTGCCCTCGAATCCATAGCCGACGTTGATTACAGCGATGCTGAGGTCCCAATGGCTAAGTCCCGAAACGAGATGACACAGTTCATTGCGAACAGGTGAGTGCAGGTACCCGCTAGTGGCAACCAGACAGACGTGAACCATGATTACAATCGAACCTATCACACGGACCCCAACCATGGACGTGTCCGCTGCATCAGCGCCAGTTTCCTGAGGCCTCTGTGACACGGCCACTCCAGTCATTCTTCACCTGTGGTTTCCTGGTGCCCGGCAGCCAAGTCTTCCCTGGCTTCCAAGATCGAGTAGGCGATCCGAACTTGCCGCTGGGTCGGATGATCCAATTCCGCGATAATGTTCCCCTTCGTGACCAAATGACGAGCACCGCGATTGCGGTTGCGTGCCAGTTGACAGACAAACTCGGCACTCTTGCCGGGACTTGCGTTGCCGTTTGAATCTATTTCAAAACAGAGATTGCCCCCGTCATCGTTTAGGCTGACTAGCCGAAAACTCGTGTCCGAACGAAGGCGTACATCTCTCTTTCCTTGTGAATCCGGCCTCGCATTGAAGAACAAACGCCTGGGGTCGCACGTAACGTGGTTTCGCTGTGTCCAAGCCACGGGCACTTCGAGTGTCTTGCCGTTGTCCGCTACGAATAGAATGGTTGCCGTCTCTCGCTCCCGAACACCTCCGTATTCACTGGACGTGCGTGGAATCTTCGCCTGGCAGTCAAGTGCAACTTCCCAATACTTACCCTTACGCTCTTACTCGACATGAAGAACTTCGACAAAATCGCAACAGTCCGGCCTGAGTTGAACGTCTCCCTTGCTGTTCGCGGCGTCGCAACGAAAAACACTCCGAAACGCGATCTTCTTCGTTTCATTCGGCTCAACGACCCAATTGTCAGGCGGGGGAAGAATCGTCTCAATCTCTGGTACAGCCGTAGCTTTCAGTACTAACGCCACCTTGGGCACGGAAGGCAAGTCCGTACGATACAAAATGGACCAATGCACGTCCTGCGTGGTAGCGTAGACACTATTCACAGAAGCAATAACGGTAAGGGACGTGCTGTCTCCTGGTGAAACCGAGAACTCCTCGGGAAGATTGTCCATGCAGCTACAGGACTTTTGAGTCAAATGCAAGTGCATGGGCCGTTTCTTGGAAGGATTCTCGACAACAAACTTGTGCTCCACGCTCGTGCCCCCTTGACCGATCACGACAACGCCAGCATCGCCGACGATGCAATGAACACCAGACTCGCTGTGTCTTCTACGGCCGGCAAGAAACGCCAATCCCGCTGTGACGACGGCGAGCAACAACGAAGAAAAAAGAAGAAACCGTGGAGATTTGAAATTCGAGCCATGCATCCACATTGAGAATACCACCTCACGCAGCTAGTAGCACCGAACGTGCTCCGACTAAACTGAACACGCGAAACTTGTTGGACTAGAGGCAACGGGTCGCTAGCGCCGAACCATCCGCCGACCAGCGAACACAAAGACTAAGATACACAAGAGGCAAACGCAAACAAGCAGCGCGACAAGCCGATAACCACCTTCGCCTTGATCTGGGATTCCGGTCCCGTCTTCCAGCCCTGACGGAACCGCTGGCTTCACGAGATCGTCAAGAGCGAAATCTGTCAACCGGAACACGTGGCTCTTACCCGAAGCGGGTGGGCTCTTCAGCCCACTTATCGCAGCGTCCGCAGGGATTCTTATGGCAAAGTCCTCGTCCGTCGGCAGTCGCTTCCCTAAATCGGCAGAAGTCCACTGCACATACATCCAGGTGTTTATTGAGTTGTCACGCTGATAATCTTGGTCCCATGTGGCCCGAGTGATCTTGCGAGGTATTCGAATGCCACCCGAACACAGTTGATAGTCTTCAATACTCCAGACTTGTTTTCGCCTCACCTGGCCTGCCGCCGATCGAATGGTCGCCACCTTTTCTGTGACGACCGGCAACGTGAAACCCATGTCGAAATGCAGCTGCACTTCATACTTGTAAAGCGAGTCTTTCCACAGACGTTCGGAGGTGGCGGTGAGAACGGTCTCGCGATCATCAAACTTGGAAAGCCCAAACTGGACCTTTTCACCCTTGTGGAAGGTGTCTCTCCCAAAAGGGTCTGTCGACAAGAAAAGATTCACGGGGCTCAGTTCACAGACATTGTTGTCCTTTGTGGTCCCCCACAAGCGACCTTCGACCTCGTTGACTGAAGCTGAGGGTCGAACATTCTTTGGAGATTGCGAGACCACTCCCGCCGGACGTGAAGGACCCCGAAGCTCCCCCGTCCCTCGCTCGTGTAGAGATATTTGCACACGCCCGTCATGGACCAAATCCCCGACGGAACCGTCGGCCCCGACGGAACGGTAGCGCAGGCGTTTGCCATCCTTCACGATTGTGCCCGTGTCCGAGCGGAGGACATCGCCATCAACTGTCGCGCCGAAGTGGCCGTCTCGCGAGTTCGTCTTCATGACTTCCAATTTGTACGTGCAAGCAAAGGAACTGTCCCGGAGCCACTGCTGATATGCCTGCATCAAGTAGTCTGCAAGTGCCTCCGGCTCTTCGGGAGGACCAGCGAGATAGAAAGACGATGCCGCCATCAGAACAAGCTGACCTGCTAGCATAAAGTTGCTCCTTGTCGAACGAAGAACTGGTCTCACACGACTCACGTGACGGAACGTCCGTTCACTGATCTGGCGTACTTGCATGGTCTAGCGGCTCGTCGCGTTCGCCGCGAACACCCCGTCCGCTCGCCAGCGGCTGCGCATGGCCTGCTCCGCCGTGTGTCGCTTCCCTTGCTTCCTCGTTGTCGAGAGTCTCCTCCCGCCGCTCCGCGGCTGGATACTCTCATAACGCCTAAATCGGGTCCTTGGGTAGGAGGCCCGCGCAGTCTGAGTTGTGAAACCAATTCCAGTTGCGCTGTTAGCATTCCTCCGAGGTAGCTCGTGAGGTCTCACATCCCTCCACTGCTTTGAAGCCCCCTGCAGAACCATTCTGGTCATTATCACAATCAATCTCACTCGGGTATTTCCACCATCGCGCGCAATCGTGGTCATTATCATCCAACTCCTTACAGTCCATTGTAGTGGCCTGAACACAAGCTTCGCTCGATCCTTCTAGAGGTTTGAGTCGCCACCAATCCGACGCTAGGTCCTCTAAGCAGTCTTCTTTACAAGGGTTGAAGTTGCTGTTGAGAATAGTAGTACATGAACGGCACGTTTTCCACGTATACCCCCCATAGCCTATACTGGCCAGAACGGCCAGTAACGGACAGCACACAAGAATGATTACCATCAGTTTTCTAAACATGACATTTCCTTTCACAAGATGAAAGAGTTACGGAAACGGAAACAGAGGTCTAAACGCGAACACGAACTTTCCCGGGAAAGCCAGTGAACGTGGTTTGTTGCAGAATGCAACCCATGGCCCAGAAGAAGACGGTCTTTCGACAATTCCACGCCAGGCCCTTCTCATGGTGAAGTCGCGACGCCTTACGTAGTCGAGCCCAATGACCGGTGCCAACCCTAGTGTCGGCGGATGCGTTACGATCACGGATATCCCGTCCTTCACAGCCGCGACGACACCCTGCTGGACTGTAATCTCGACCGGCAGTCCGACAAGGCAGCCCTTCACGTCACTTAGTCGGGCAGATACATGTGAGTCATCAAAGGATGGAGGTTTGCCGACACGATCTCCGTACGGTGACACTTCGATCAGTGCCGGACGAGCGGTGCCACCTACCTCCATCATATCGCGCGCAATTTGCCTGCACCTCTCAACTGCCTCCTGGCAATCCGGACAATCGTGGCGATACAGCAGAACCCTCCACTCAGCGTGGCCCAGTTCTTCGGGAAGGGGCACCGCGCCGGAAGCAAGCGTGTCAGGCACGTCTTCTCCGATATAGTTCAGCAGCGGGAACTCCTTGCCAACCCACGCTTCCGGTTTCAGCAC
This sequence comes from Planctomycetota bacterium, assembly GCA_051745935.1. GTDB lineage: Bacteria > Planctomycetota > Planctomycetia > Pirellulales > Pirellulaceae > JBNJEM01. Next base: position 6,829 of record JBNJEM010000158.1, on the reverse strand, counting down.
AACGATCTTGCCATTGCCGATAACCTCGCCAGCATCGGATAGCGTAGTCCCGATGTAGCTACCCACGGCAACCGCAGCAGGCACGCCAATCAAGAACCAGATTGCAGCAACCCCGGCAACCTGGGAACCGAGCAACCGGAGGTCCCGGGCAACTCGCGACTGCCCAGTGGCCGACGGGCAGCCGAGCAGTGCAGCTGCGGCCAGGGCATCCACCACGAACGTGTACCAGGGATTCACCTGGAAGCGTCCGAAACAGCCGCAACTGGCAGCGCCAGAAAGAGCCTTGTAGAGGGAAACAGCAGCGAACACGGCGAAACGGACAATCGCCGCCCGGCGGGTCCACTCGGGCCAGATATTGGTAAGCAGACAGAGACCAAAGACAAGTTCGAATTCCACCACAGCGATCAGAAACCAGGGAGCGTCTAGGATACTGGTATTCAGGGCCGGCTCCGTGGCGAGTTGATAGCCTTTCAATCCGGCGGCTATTAGAAGTACGCTTGCCAGAACCAGACGAACGATGTCGTACATGGTCACGTATCGCATGGAAAGAATCCCCTGCTACTTCCTCGTCTCCAGTGCCTCTCGGCACGAACTCAACCAATAATCGAATGTACGACCCGAAGAGACTTCGAAGACCAGCAGCGTCTCTGCCACCATTGGTCGACGGTGGACACCTTGTTCAACCTGGAAAGGATGGGTGCTTCGCGGCACCGGATAGTTCCTCTGAATTCCGCATTATCGTCCAGGGTGGCAGGTTCCTGTTCATGTTGCCAGTCTTCCGGCAACTCGGGCAAGCCCAATTCCCGTCGCACGCGGTTAGCGTCACGCTGCGTAATGTGGTAGATGTAAATCGAATAGCCCGCCATAGCCGTCGGCTCAAGGCGTCGGAAAGATCGGTAGCGCTGATCGGCACGGTTGAGGTGGGTTATGCTTATGGCGAACCAACCGACCCTCGGCCCCGCATTTGCGATGCTTCTTGAGCTTCGTTGTGTATGCGTATCGCACCACGGCGGCGGCAGAGGCGCCCTCGCAATACCTACGAAAGAGGGAGGATACGAACTATAACAAGCCATTCCATCGAGAATCACTTCAGGGTGCTCGTCGAGCCAGTCCTTCAGGTAGAGAAGATCTTGTCCCCAGTCGATGTTACTGTCCAGAAGGTGGCCACCACCATTCTTCGGCCCGCGCACCAGCTCATTGAAGTACGAGAGGGAATGTGGATAGCTCCAAAGACTGCTGAAAACCGACCACATCAGTGACGCGACAATTATTGCAGCAACTCCGATACGTGTGGGTGTGAAGGCGCCCAATTCCAATAGCCAAGCGACTTTACTCACGCAGACAAAGAGGAAAGGTAGTACCGGTATCACGTATCGCGAGTGGATCGAGAAACCAGTCTGGCTACTAACGAACATGAGAACTGCTACACCCGACAGGACGACAACCATCTCATCCCGCCAGGAAATTCTGCGACCATGTCCAACAAAAGTGGCGCCCACCGCCAATACCATCAGTACCAATGTTCCTAGTGGCATCTTGATCGCCAGAGCATATAGGTAGTAGTACCACCAGCCATGCCTTTTCCATTTACCACGCAGATACGAGGGTAGTCCGCGCTCGAAATCAAATCGCTGCTCATCAATACCTTGCACCATAGCTGCCGGCAGCGGTACACGTAGCTTGCCCAACCATGTTTCGGTGAAGCGATTGGTTCCTTCCGCCGGAGCTGCTGCCAAGGATTTGCAGCCGCTGAACATCACTGACTTGAACTGGAATCTTTCAAGCCGCCACAGGGAACCTTCAAACAAGTACCCGCAGTTGATAACATAGACGCTGATCACTAAGATCGCCGCCAACATCACGCACTGCCTGAGCCACTCACGAGGCGACACCGTGGCGGAGGGCCCCCCTGATAGGCGATACACGAACCAGAGTATTGGAAGAAGCGGATAGAATACCAATAGAGTGAACTTGCAGAGTTCGGCGAATCCAAGCACCACACCTGCAATAATGGCTTGCAGCCATTGTGCGTTCCTCAACCACCTTCCAAAAGAATAGACTGCGGCGGCGCCCACAACCCCCGCAGCCACGTCGGAACCTACTAAGCATCCGTGCCCCAGTACGTAGGGGCACGTTGCCCAAAGGACCGCCGCAACGACGCCCGCAAGACGTCCATAAAGCCGAGTTGCCCAATGGTAGCACAGAATAGTGCCGCCCACCGCAATCATCCCGCACGGTATGCGAGCGATCATTAGCCAGAGCATCCACTGTTGTCCGCTCTGGTCCACCCATCGTCGTCCCACAGCGTATTCACCTCGTGGCCCAGCCGAGACAGACGGTGGATACGGTTTCATGTCTTCTATGCCCTGGAAGACCAGCGGGAGCGACGCGGCTGTTCGCGGGAGCGGCGGATTGACTCGAAACAACGAGAATGTCCCAGTGCGCAAATGAGTCAGCCCAGCTGCAACACGTCCTTCTTCGTTAAATGTACAGGAGCACGCCCAACTGGCGTAACCAAGGAGTACTGCTTGGCCAAACGAGATCGCAATGATGAAAAGCCTACACTCAACAATTGCCGGTCGCATTTTGTCAATGCCCTTGTACTACTCCGCAGGGTCAGACCGTTTGCAGCGAACAGAGTATTTTGGATAGATGCTCACTTGTACGTGACTTTCACCGAGTCGTCTTTGCGTGGCTGTACCGGCCAGTCGCAATTCGTTATTGCGACTAACAGATAGCGTACTTTCCGCACAATCTGCTCTTGTGTTCGCCCAACTTCTCGGCAGGCCGCAAGTGGATCACCACCTGTAGTTGCGCGGCGTCAAGCCGAACCAATTCGCGATGTGGCGCTGGAGCTCCGTCACAAATGTCTGCTGCTCGCGAGATTCTCCGCTGCGTTTGTGCCGCTGGACGGTCTCGAATATGTCAAGCACGCGACGCGTGGTCGGTGCACTTCAATCCCGGTGTTCCGGATAGAGTGGTATCGCGTCGTACTCGGAGGCTTCCAGCGCTTGTCGAAGCTTCCGCTCCAATTGTGTCTAGATCATCAGGGCAAAGAAGTACGCGAACAGCAACGATTGGATTCTCGTCGCTTCTTCGCGATACACTGGCCCTACTTCAAAGTGTGACCTGTATGGGCATAGGAATTTTTTCAATGAAACGCCGACACTCGCAGGCTTTGAGCACTTCCTCGGCCCGCATATCGTGCTGGTTGGTGATCAAGGGAAAGACCCCGGTAATCTCATCTTCGTTGATTTGCAGGCTGTCCAGCTCCCACGTTGTACGATGCTGCGGACAGACTTATTTGACGTATTGGGTGTCCGCCCCAGTCCAACCGCGTTTGGCTTGTGTGACCTTCCCTATTTTGAAACCGTAAACGCGCGTGAGCAATCCGTTTCTGGCGTCGGCTTCGTGCGTTTACTGTGGAAGAAACTTGATCCGCAAACTGCAAACCGGTTTAGAATTAGCGTCCGCTCCAAACACCACTTTACCATCGAAAGCTGATTCCACCTTTTCAGGAACCATGCAGGTCACCTCAATAACCTTTGTTGTTGCACTTCGATCTCGAACGGCAACTTGCACGTACTCTGGCTTCCTGAGAACTTCAATGGTAGGATTGACGCCTTGTCTCAGGAAACAGAGAACTTCCCTGTGGCATTCCTGGCCGAGGTTCGACGGTGCAAAGACCAAAGTCGAAGGCACCAGGCTGTACTCGCTTTCCGTCGTCCGGTATATAACTGGAAGTGTCACGGGCGATCGCTCGGCACCCCTTGGCACCAACGTTATCCAGTCGTGATAGAGTCGACCGTTTTCCATCGGACTGCACGAGATATGGCCTCGATATCGAACTGTAACGCGTGTGTCACTACTACCAAGAGTCGTCTCAGCACCGTTAGCTCGCTCCAGACGGACCGCGAGCCGCTCAGCATCCGAAGACCGACATTCGACGATCTCTGTTCCAGGATCAGGAAATGCGTCGAGCACCATGAACTCGCTCTCGGAGACTTGTCCGGCCCGAACCTCACCCAAAACAAGGGCTGACGGTTCCACTCTCATACCCGGACGCACTCTGATTTCGATATCAGAAGTTGCCGGAAAAACGTTACCCTTGTTGTCCTCACATTCGATCATGACGCGGAAATGCTGCAATCCTGCACGATTCATCGTATCGATCTGAAGCTGCCACGGCATGACCGAGCTCGGCGGCAATGACTGCGGCTTCACCAAATGCTGCCCTCCCCATGTCTTCATTTCCATGCACGCGCACGATGCGGCAGCTCGCAAAACCGAGATGTGGCGGTGCGAGTCATTGCGCAAAACTAGGTTGACGTGCACTTTCTCACCTTCAAGCGGGTCTTGTGCGAGCAGTAACCTGCGAGGTTCCAGAAGCACGCGAGGCTTCTGTCCCCACATGAGGCGCGCAGCCAGCCCCGTCGACAACCCGAGGAGGCAGATCAACAATAGCACCACGACAAACCGTGATCGACTGCGCAACATATCCGGTTTCCTTACACTTTCATTGAACGTCGGCGGTATAGGATCACGGAAAGGATAAGAAGCAGGACGAAACCGCCACCCACCAATAGAGCTCTGGCCGGGAGTTCCCCTGTATCCACTTGTGGCGGAGATGGTACTCCAGGTGGCAGATCGCCAGGACTTGTAATCTCTTTGACAGGTTTGTTATCGGCTCCCCACAATTGAGCCTTCCTCTGTCCTCCTGCCGCGCCGGCAGCGTACACGACAAGCGAATTCTCGGGAAATCTGAAGTCGAATGCATCGGGAGAAAGCGTTTGATTGACAACAAGATCCGTTGCCACAAACGACACTTTGGAAAACGGGTCACCTTCCTCACCCTCGTTGTAGTTTCGCAGTTCAACCTTCGTCGGAACGAAGACGCCATCACCGCAAGCCTTGAATTCAATGACATCGCGCACGATGCGCGTGTATATGGTCTCTCGGCCGCCAGCGTACTCCTGGCCGACGTATGTGGTCCTCTCTTCAAGATCCACACGACGAGCAAGAAAGCCGGCAGACGGGTCAAGGAAAACGTCAAAGCTGGTTTTACCAAATGACTCCCCTTTGGGGGATGGTACAGAAGCGTGCACTTGATAACACGCATGGCCGTTGACGTCGGTTGCCCCAACATATGTTGCGGGTGGCTTAGATTCCTCAACCAGTTGGCGCAGCGAGTATCTCTTCTCCCCGCGGGGTCCGTCAAACGATAGAAGGAGCGCAACCCTTGGATCTCGTCCCACGATGTTGCGACTTCGCGGAAATATCCTCGCGCGGACGGTCCCTTGGTTGCGGGGCGAAATCGACTGTGGGTTCTCCTGATCCCAGTTCTCCAACTGTTTGATCGTAGCCACATCGCGAAACACATCACCACGATTCACCGGCAAGCCGTCCTCGCGCGGTTTCGCGTTTGGATTTACGTACCGAACACGCTCTAAAGGGCGTTTCCATGCCCATCGCCAAATGCCAATTTGGACGGGGCCCGCGTGATCGGGCTTGAACCGCTCCGTCGTGACATTTAGGGTCAACTCTATTTCATGGATCAAACCAAGAGAACTTTCGTGGGCCTCCAAAAGTGTTGCAAGGGAAATCGCATCCCCCTCTGTCTCTGGAGTGACAACTGCCAACATGATTCCAATAACGGGTCCCAGCATCCTAGACTCCTCCGCAACGGTTGAATTGAGCCGACGTCGTCACTATTAGGGCGCAAACGTAAACCACCAACTTGGGGCGACGTGCTATCCGCATAGTACTCGCCTTCACGCGCGTCGGCACCAGCACGATCTGTTCACCTTCTTGGATCGCGAAGGCGTTCCCTTCGAAAACAGCCATGCGGAACGGGAAATTCGGCCTGCAGTGATTATCCGCAAAAACAGCTTAAGGGAACCGGAGCCAGGCAGGCGCGGATTGCCAAGCGGTGCTGATGACCGCGTTTCGCACGCTCAGGAAACGCGGTCACAGCCCTATGTCACCATCATCAAAAATTTGCGCACCTACCCTCAAACCGGAAGACTTCCTCCGCTGTTAAAACACTACTCCAGTTGGCCCCGAATTTCACGGCGACATGTCGCATCCCGACTCACCGCTAATTGTGTAGCATGCGCAGCTATCCGAGCCATCCCTACATCCTCCCCAGCAATAGTCTATTGTATAGCACGACCAATCTTCTCCCCACCAGGAGCAATCATCAAGGTTGCCGCCTGCGTCGCACACAGCCCCGCTGAAACACGCGTTGGCGTACGAACGTCCCGTCCCCCCACCACACGTCCCCCAACATGCTGGGCCTGCGCCTGAGAGGTCGCACGAATAGCCGGGCCACCACCCCGCGCGCGCGTCTGGTAATACGTATCCGCCAGTTGCGGAAAGGAGCAACATGATTGCCAGCAGCGCAACCGCTTTCTGAATTGTCACGAGATGTCCCTCCATCTACTTACAAAGAACTCGAAGTGAAATGTGAGTAGTCCACTGTCTAAGGCAGCAGCGCCGCCATCCAACTAGCGGAGCGCTCACGAACCACACACTCGTTACAGCCACCGCGCGTCGGGCAGGAGTCCATGACAAGTGCCGCGTGGAAGAGCTAGGCTCGAAAGCCTGCCACCGCAACAGCGCTAGCACGGCTCCGACAGCCATCGCAAACGTGTACCATGGGTTTACCACGACGCGGCCGAAACAACCGCAACTGGCAGCGCCGGAAAAGGCCCTATAGAGGGAGACAGCAGCGAACACGGCGAAGCACGCGATCGCTGCCCGGCGCGTCCACTCGGGCTGGATATTAGCAAGAAGCCAGAGGCCAAAGAACAGCTCAAATTCCACCACG
>JBNJEM010000157.1:0-12833 GCA_051745935.1 Planctomycetota bacterium | reverse complement strand
CTCATCCCAGGAAATCAACTCAATCGAAACCACCTCGTCCCATTCCACAACCCCGTCATCTCGCGGGACGATATCGATCGCGGCGCTGGACGCTCCTGGTGGAATGTGAACATTACCAACCCGCGTGACCGGGTCATCGGCCAGCCCTGACATCGCGCTGGAACGACCCGTCACGTCGTAATCACCGCGTGAAGGATCAACCGTGGGATCCGTTGCCGCCCAAGGCTGGCTGTCGGAAATCACGCGGTAATAGACGGTCAGCCCTTTGGTTGCATCGGGAACACCACGGCTTACCAGGAACGTACCGTGGTCCCGCTGCTGTTGACCGCCGCTCTCGGCCGCAATCGCGTCAACTGCCGACACGACGACCTCGCTCTCCACGGTAACTTGAATTGAATCGTGCATCTCAAAGCCATCAAACAGGTCCGGACTCTCGCCACCCCCGGCGGCGCCGTCGCCCGCCGTGTACCCGGGGTTGCCGTCCGGATCCACGTACATGTCGATGACGTGGCTTCCAGCGTGGACGCCCTCCAGATAAAGCGTGAATTGAGTGGTGGCTTCGCCCCCTGTCAGCTGACCAACGGAATAGACGTGGTTCCCGCCTCCGAACGTGCGCGGGGCCACGTAATGTCCGGGCATATCAAGATCATTGGCTGCCCGCGAATTCCGCGGATGCGTCTCGTCAACGGTCCAGAGTCTCAGCCCCCCCGGCGCGGCCTGCCGGCTCCCGTCCGCATCCAGGGTGGCCGCGGCCGGATCGGAACCGCTGTAGTCAAACCACAACAACGCCTCGGCGGGATCGATGGGCGCGGGCAAATCAACGACCACGGGCACGAAACCCGCCGACTGCTCCGCGTCGACCCGATCGTCGTTCGCGTGATCGCCCAATAGTGAACCGGGTTGACCGTCCAGATTAAACCCATCAACCAGGTCCGGAATCCCGTCTTGATCCACGTCATCGCTGTTAACGACAATTCGTTTCCCGGTCACGCCATGGCCGTCCTCTAACCGTTCTTCTTCCGGCGTCCGATCCGGCGGTCCCAGTTCATTGTTGTTGTCCGAGTCCACGTCGAGATCGACGGCCACGACATGGACGGACACGGCGTCTTCAATCACGGTATCGCCATCGTTGGACGCGAGTGAAGCAACGATGGCTCCACTGCCGACTTCCATCCCCTCAATGGCGATGGGGATGGCCTTCAACGTGAACAAGTCCATCGGTCCCCCGGCACCGCCCCCAAGCACGTAATCCTCTCCTTCGCGCACCGGGATCCAACGATAAGAAGTGTCCCCTGACGCCTTTCCCCGCTTCAACGCGTCGTCTCCGTAAAGCGCCCAGGAAGGGACCCACAGTTTGGCGTTGTCCGGCACCTCGAACGAGACTGCTCCTGACTGCGTGGAGGTGACCACGGCCGGGCGAAGATCCGAGTCCATGTCCGCCGTCCAGTAAAACTTGTCAGAAAACGTGTGCCAACTCAGGTCCGTGGAGGCTGCGATGTGATGTTGCCGCTCCACCCCAGGTCTCCGATCCGATTGGTTGTCCCTTAATCGCTTATAAACGGTAACCGGCCGGTTCGATGGCCCCACGAAAACGGTTTCCGTGGTCATGTTCCATTCGTCATAGTCATTGTTCAGTGCCACGAGCGCACCAGGCTCCTCTTCCAGTTCGTCGGGAACCTGATGTGCCAGCACATCCAAGTCGAATACAACATCCGGCTCGGGAGCTCCCGGCCCAGGATACGGGTCGGGATCGGGATCCGGTTGCTCGGGCGGCGCCGGTTCGGGGTACGGGTCGGGTACGGGGTACGGATCAGGTTCGGGGTACGGTTCGGGATACGGATCGGGGTAGGGTTCGGGATACGGATCGGGTTCGGGATACGGATCGGGTTCGGGATACGGATCGGGTTCGGGATACGGATCGGGTTCGGGATACGGGTCGGGTTCGGGATACGGGTCGGGATAGGGGGCAGGCTCGGGATACGGTTCGGGTTCGGGATACGGATCAGGTTCGGGATACGGGTCCGGATAGGGGTCGGGTTCGGGATACGGATCGGGATCCGGTTGCTCGGGCGGGGCCGGTTCGGGATAGGGGTCGGGTTCAGGATAGGGCTCGGGATACGGTTCGGGGTACGGATCAGGTTCAGGATAGGGTTCGGGGTACGGGTCGGGGTACGGTTTGGGATCGGGATCCGGTTGTTCGGGCGGCGCCGGTTCGGGATAGGGGTCGGGTACGGGATACGGATCGGGATACGGCTCGGGTTCGGGGTACGGCTTGGGATACGGTTCGGGTTCGGGGTACGGCTTGGGATACGGGTCGGGTTCGGGGTACGGATCGGGTTCAGGATAGGGTTCGGGATACGGGTCGGGGTACGGCTTGGGATCGGGATCCGGTTGCTCGGGCGGTGCCGGTTCGGGATAGGGGTCGGGTACGGGATACGGATCGGGATACGGGTCGGGTTCGGGGTACGGTTCGGGATAGGGGTCGGGTTCGGGGTACGGATCGGGATACGGGTCGGGTTCGGGGTACGGCTTGGGATACGGGTCGGGTTCGGGATACGGGTCGGGTTCGGGATACGGCTTGGGATAGGGGTCGGGGTACGGATCAGTTTCCTCTGGCTGAGGGGAAGGCATGGGATACGGTTCAACCGCATCCAGTGACGCCGTGGCTGAATGTCCCGAGGGCGAGGCTGATGGGGGAGGTTCCGGGCCGGACAGCTGCAAGGCGGAATCGACAACGGGGTAAGGAGCGGGATACGGATGAGGCTTGGAAGCGGCCGGTTGAGACATGGACTCGGGCAATGGAGGCAAACCGGGAATGGTCCGAGGCCGGAATCCGAAATCGCCGCCCCGCTCTACCGGCGGTTGACTCGCCGGCGGTGGGAATGAGATCGACTCATAGGGATCAGCATTCGCCGCGTCGCCCGCGGAGCCCGTCATTTCACCCGTCATTTCAGCAGAGACGGCATCAAGAGCGGTCGCGCTGGAAAGCAACGGGGATGATCCGCGGGTAGTGCCTTGCGGGTCGTACATGCCAGGCGGCGTGGCATAGGCCGTCGTCGATTCTTGTGATATTGGACTCCACGTGGCGGCACTCAAGTCCTCGGGGGCACGTGAGGGGCCCCGTTCCACCTCGGATGTCAACTGGACAGAGCCCGTTTCTCCGTTGTTGTCCGACAGTTGGGCGATGCTACTCGAATTCGTGTTATCGACATGAACGCTGAACGTTGGTGGTGAACCGTCGGGCAGCCGCGCTTCCAGCCCTTCGTGATCTTTCGCTGCAATCGTGACGATGGCCGTCCCTTCAAAATCACCTTCCGACGTGGGACGGTACAACAAAAAGTCGTTGTCATCGACATGGGGCTGGACGGCGAACACATCACTGTCGTCCACTGAAACGGAGTAATTCAGGAACACCTCATCCTCGGCGTCCCAGAAGTACTGACTCGGGATTCCCGCCTCCCAATTCCAGGTCTGGTCCCGCAGATCGATCGCGACCAAAGGCGGATCCACGCCCTCCGCCAGCTGGTGGGATTGAGCGGGCATTTGGGCCGCGATTGGCGCGTCATTAACCGGGTCCACGTAGACATTCAGTGTGGCGGCGACGCGAGCCCCCTCTTTATCCTCGGCGCGAACGGCGTACTTAACATAGCCAAAGCCATTTTCAGTCGTCTCGAGGGTCAGCACGCCTTGGTCAATGTCGACACTCGCGACCGGACGGCCCCTATAGCTGACTTCAAACGGATCCGCCGAATACGTCAAGGATTCGGCGTCGTCTTCCTCGTCCTGAAAGTAGTTCTTCAAATCGAGGGTGGCGGTGTCACCCTCGGAAATGGTGAGTTCGGGTAGACCATCAACCAATTCAGGCCAATCATTGACGGGCTCGACATGAAGGGTAAGCGTGTCACGCGCGGTTTCTCCATCCACTTGTCCCACGGCTTGAACCGTGATGTCCGCCTCGCCCGACTGCTCTGGCACCTGGTGCAATCGCAACGCCCATTCTTCGATCGTGGCATCCACCAACGCCTCATGTGTTTTTTCCAACACTTGATAGTCCAAGGTTTGCTCAACATCCGATTGAAAGACATCTCGCAAATCGACTATGGTGTCATGACCGTCTTCCACCGTCTCGAAATGGCCTAGCGGCTCAACCACGTTCACCGCCATCATTTGTCGCGGTTCAAGCTGTTCCATGTGCCGGAGTCTTCTGCCTCGTTTAAGTCGCCGCCGCTTTCGACGGTCGCGCAACTTGCCCAGCCCCCGACTGCTTCGAGGCGACGTTCCAACGCCGCAACCCCCGCCTCGACGTTTTCCAAGAACACGCCCTCCCGCCACCCCGCTTCCGTCCGCTCTCCGATTCGTGGATCGCCACCCCTTATTCCCTCTTTCTGGTTGGTAAGACACGCTTCCGCTCCTTCAAGATGCCTCGTTGGACGCACAACCCGCCATGGAATGCGGCTTGCCGCCATGCAATTCGCCTGTTCCGACCCCAGCCGCGGAGATGCCCGGGGGTGTCCACACCTCCTTGACGCTTTACAATCACGCGGGACTCCGACACAACTGACGCTATCCAGTCACTGACACGGGCCATTAAGCTCCTCAACGCGGATCGACCATGTCACCGGCCGCGCGAATCGCTTCATTCAAATCAGCCCGCTTTCCGCTTCCAAGTTGTGCTGTTAACAAATGTGAAAACTCGACACGGAACACAACAGTTCGGTTCCGGTACTCTCCGAACCCTCTGGGTCGGAAAGCACGTACCGCCTCTACTGAGTGAATCACCAAATGTACGCCCAACCCCTCAAAAAAAATAAAAAAAATTTGGTGAGCCGGTAGCCGTCCGAGGTGAAGAGCCATGAGACGAAGCAGTGAAAGGGCTTTGGGGCGGCGGGCGGGACGCCCTCCGATGAACGACTGAGCGTGATTTGGCAACACTCGTTCACGGGCAAGAGACCGATATGCGCGGACGTTCGCACTTCCGTTGCACGTCTTGAAGGAGAGCTTTGCCAGGTGCAAATGCCACGGGCTTGTTCCGTGGTGGTTCACGCTCGCCGCTACAAACCGGCCAGACACACCACTTCTGGCCGTCGGTAGCGTGGAACGTAACGGACCACGGGACAAGCCCGTGGCATTCGTGCGGGCTGCCGTGTCCAGGCCGTGTAACGGCCCCGTGAACGCCTACACTTGGGTTTGGGTAACTTTTTAGCGGACTGAAGTAAGGCTTTCCGGGGCGGCCAGGGTTTGAAGAAGCCCGTGGAGAGCGCGCAGGCCGCCGTCCGCTGTCATGATCCTTGCCGGTCCAACGCGCGGGCGAGCGGACTCTGGCCTTGCGGTTTGGCGGGGTACGTCATAAGGGATTTGTGATCACGAAGCTAGGATTCTACGTCAGACGGCTAAAGTGTTACGGATTTGGAAACATCCATGGCGTTCCAATAGCTCGGCGAGCCCCCCTTTTGTCCGGCCAGTGAATGCATGGCTTCAGCTGATGACGGTGGTATAATGGATCGTGGTCCAGATTCGCGCCGGAACACTGGGTAACAACTCGATCGCAGGTTGAGCGAACGGCCTTTTCGCATGCAACGGTTTCACCAGCTTCTGTTTTCAATTTCCCTGGTAACGCTCAGCTGGCTGGCGATGATGGCGGTTCACGAGGTCGGCCATGTACTCGGCGCGTTGGCCACCGGCGGTTCCATTGACCGCGTCACGCTGCATCCATTGAGAATTTCCCGCACCGACGTGAACCCGAATCCGCATCCGGGAGTTGTCGTCTGGCTCGGCCCCATCGCAGGCTGCTTCCTGCCGATGGCCGCGATTTTCATGACCCCGAAGCGGGCAATCATGCCGCGGGCCATTCTTCGCTTTTTCGCGGGATTCTGCCTGATCGCCAACGGTGCCTACATCGCCATCGGCTCCATGTTTCGAGTAGGAGATTGCGGCGAGATGCTTCGCACTGGGACGCCGCCGTGGGTTATGTTGGCCTTTGGCGCCGTTACCGTCCCCCTAGGGCTTTACATGTGGCACACACTTGGATCACTCACGCGGTTCCTCAAGGATCCCTCGCTCGCCAGCCCCCGTGCGGCTTACTTTCTGTTTGCAGTTTTGATCGTTGTTGTGTTCTTGGAATTGGCGATCTTCTCGCCGTGAGATGCGCCATCTGGCGGAAAAACAAAGCTGTCACGGGCTGGCCGCCGTGCGCTCACCACGCCGCGGTCAACCGTTCGGAAGCGGCAATCCGCAACTCCCGAATCCAAATGTTCCGAAAACGGACGGCGCTACCGTGGCCCTGTAAAACCAACGGCAGTTTGGCGGGATGCGGCGCGCAGGGCTTAATGCCGCGATGACTCATCTCCCCCATCACGGGCTGTTTGTGATGAACGAGTACCCCATTATGATACATGGACACCACCGGCCGCTCGACGAGTTTCTCATCCTTGAACACCGGGGCTGTAAAGACAATGTCGAACGACTGCCACTGCCCCGGCGGCATGCAGGCATTCACCAACGGCGGCGTCTGTCCATAAATCGCCGCCGCCTGACCGTCCGGATAGATGTGTTGCGAATGCTCATGCCATGAGTCAAAAATCTGAAGTTCGTACTTTTTCATGAAGATCACGCCGCTGTTACCACGATTCATGAAACGTTGAGAAGCCTCCCGTGGCGTGGCGAATTCCAGATGCAACTGGCAATCACCGAACGGTTGCTTCGTTTCCAACGATCCATGACCAGCGAGCAGCGTGCCGTCCTTCACCTCCCACTCAGGTGCTTTCCAGTGACTCGTGTCCTTCCCGTCGAAGAGCACGATGGCATCCGAAGGGGCCGGCGCGGCGGTCAAGGTTGACCCCACCGGACGCGGCACGACAACCTTGGGAACCGGCCGATCAGGATCATGCACATGGTACTTTCCTCCTGTCCAGGGCAGCGGAGGGGTATCCTGATAACCCACGACGCGCCCGATATCCGTTTGGCGGGAAATGAGATCCGCGGCCCCAACCGTCGATGCGTCGACCGTAAAACTGGCAACGAGAACCACGCAAATATAAGATATACCGGTCGCGGATGATTGTGTCCGCCGCGAGTCCGACCCACGGGAGGACGGCTTGCGTCGAGCAGCTTTCCACCCCCACCAATCCGACCGCCTGAAATGTAATACTCGACCATTCATCGAACATGCTCCTTTCCGACCAAGAGTACCTGCCAGCGTCTCATGAATCGATTAGAATAGATAAGCCAGCCGCTCACAATACCGTAACATCGAGATTTCCGGACCGCTTCCATGCTCGTCCTGCAAGATTGGGCGCTCTTTTTGAGCCACACCGCGCTTCTCCTTTTCAACCTGCTCGGATGGATGTGGAAACGGACCCGCGTGCTCCACCTCATTACCTTCGGGCTGACGGCGTTCTCCTGGTTCGCGCTAGGCGCCGTCTACGGATGGGGATATTGCTTCTGCACGGACTATCATGCCCACGTCCTCCGACAACTGAACCATCCCGACGCCCACCTGACCTTCATCCAATTGATGTTCAAGCGACTGTTTGGCGTCTCGCTCAATCAACCCGTTGCCAACATGGTGGGCGGGGGAGGATTCGGATTGATCCTAATCGCGACCTGTATTGTTTGGATGCGTGAATGGTACCGGCGCCGCCCTCGGACATGATACCGTCGGTCGTGCTTAGTGCTTGGTGCTTAGTGCTTGGTGCTTGGTGCTTAGTGCTTGGTGCTTAGTGCTTAGTGCTTGGTGGTTGGTGCCTTGCTCGTTTTTTTCACGCATTGAAAATCGGTGTTACGTTTGTCGCACCAGGGGCCGATCGCCGCTCGCGGTAACAATCGAGAAACGAGGGCTCATCAGAGATCAACCGAAGAGCATCCCCGCGTAGCCCACCACCCGGCTCGTGTCGCCACTGGCTTCGGCGCTGGTTGTGTAATCGACGCGAACCGCTCGCTGCAAGGCATTCAACCGGTTCAAGGCCAGCAACACAATCACGCTGGGAAGCACACCACACATCGTGATCTGGTTCCGCCGGCACGTCTCATGGAGCGCGCGCGGGTCAAGCTGATCCAAGGCCCGCATCGCCAACTCATCCAACCGGCGATTCTCCGCGTCGTTGGCAAAATGGTTTAGATCGCTGGAAATCACCAGTAATACGTCATCCAGCCGGTCACGCAGCACTTCAGCCACGCCACTCGCTGTCGCCTCGCACTGCGCCCACCCGATTCGCCCGATCGTAATTCCCACGATCTTGCTATTCGGGGCGAACCTTGCCAGCATTGGAAGCTGGACTTCAATCGCATGTTCATGGCGATGAGGTTGATCGTCCAGTTCCAGCCCCGGAACCGTATCCGCCAACTGCTGGCTGAGCGCCACATCCGTTTCCATGCTGCCACCGGGAAACAACCAGCGTTTCCAGGGCGCGATCGCACATTCCACTCCCCCCGGACGATGCTTTGGACACAGCAGCACGATACTGGAAGGCATTTGAATACGGCTTAACACAGCCGCCGCGACGCGGCCAGAATATGGCCAACCGGCGTGCGGAACCAGGGCCGCGCGCCACGCCTGTCGCTCCACCGCCGCTTCGCCACTCCAGGAGTCCAAGCTCCGCTCAATACCCCCGGGATCCCCCGGATAAAACATCCCTGCCACGGCGGGTGAACGGTCCGACAAATCACAAGTCGAATGCGTCATGGTTCATTCCTCGCACAATCCAAGTCAACATTCCCCTCCAATTCGACTCAATTCTAGAACTCAGCCAAAGTGAAACAAGCCAGCAACGCTCCTCCTCGTCGGCAGCGTGGAACGTAACGGACCACGGGACAAGCTCCGGGGCATTTGCACGTTAAAAAGTCGTAGCCGTTCACGGGTGCCGCTACATGACCTGGACACGCAAGGCCCGCATGGATGCCACGGGCTTGTCCCGTGGTGGTTCACGTTCGCCGCTACAAACCGGCCAGACACGCCACTCCTGGCCGTCGGCAGCGTGGAACGTAACGGACCACGGGACAAGCCCGTGGCATTTGCACCTTGAAAAGTCTTCCTTCAAGATGTGCAACGGCAGGGCGAACGTCCGCGGATATCAGCCTCTTGCCCGTGAACGGTTACCTGGTTTTTTTACTCTCGCGGCGCGATTTTCGGACGGCTGTTTTTCTCGATACCCGGTTCCATGGAAGGCTGGAAATGGGAAGGATCAGGCGCGTTAAAGAAAGACCACCCGGCCAGGGCCAGTGTGATCAGCAAGAAAAGGAGGGCGGCGGCATACCAAACGCGGCGTATCACGCGGTCTCGCCGTTGAGCCCTCGCACGCCGCTCTTCCCACAACGCGCGCATCCCTTGGCTACTGGAGTCCCCCACGAAACTCTCGATTCCCAGCTCCAATGCTCCCTCATCGAACTCCGCCCCCCCTCCTCTTTCGACTGCTTCTCGCTCGTTTTCCGTCACGGCAGGTCCTTTTGGACTGCCAGCCGCCTCGACGGAACTCGAATCCTGGTCGGAAGCAGCCGATGGCGAGGAGGATCTCGAGGCCTGATTCGAAAATGAAGGCTCACCATCGGTAGACGGCTCCGAATCGAAACCCACTGGGCCTTCTTTCGAACCCGGCGTTCGAGCCCTGTTCGGATGGCCATGATTCCCAGCCTCACTGGTCGTTGCTTCACCGCCGGAGCTCGTCCGATTCGGCAGGGTAGGCGTTGTTACTGGCTCGGACGATTCCCCGCACCACGCTTCCAGCGTTTCGGCGACTTCTCGCATCGTCTGGTAACGGGCCCTGGGCTCCTTCTGGATCATTTGGAAGCAGATGCGCGCCAATTCGCCTGGACAATCGGCGCGGCTTTGCCGAATATCGGCCGGCATCTTGCTCTGATGCTTCACGATCCGCTGAGCCAGGGTCCCCTCGGGAAAGGGCGGTTTCCCGGTCAGCAAAAAGTAGAGCGTGCACCCCAACCCGTAAATGTCCGCTCGCGAATCCACGTCATGACTGCTGAGCGCCTGTTCCGGCGCCAAATAGTCAGCGGTTCCCAACACACTTTCATTGTGCAACAGCGTGAGCGATGCTTCCTTGTCGCGAGCGAACAGGGCCAAGCCGAGGTCGAGAATCTTGATGCAGCCCGTATTGTCCAGCAACAGATTAGCTGGTTTAACGTCCCGATGGATCAATCCAGCGTCATGAGCGTGCTGCAGACCGCGTGCCGCCTGCGCGATATAATTCCCCGCGTCGCGGTAGTTCAACGGGCCCTGGGCTTTCACCAACGTCCGCAGGTCGCGGCCGGAGACGTATTCCATGACCAGGTAGTGCACATCTCCTTCCTGATCGATGTCATAGGCTCGGACAATGTTGGGATGATCGAGGGCCGCCGTCGCCAACGCCTCCAATTTGAACCGTTCCAAGTAAGACGCGTCCTTCAGGCGTTTCTTGGGGAACACCTTGATAGCTTGCTTGCGGCGCATCAACGTATGTTCCGCAAGATACACGGAACTCATCCCCCCCTTACCAAGAAAGCCCAGCAGCTTGTACTTGCCCAAGAAGTAGCCCTTGTACTTGCCACGTAGCAGATTGCCGGCATGCCAGTTGGAAATCAATCCCCGGTCAATCAGTGACCGCGTCAACATGGCCGGATCCCGCGGCAATTGCCCGCCATGACGGGACCTTAACTCACACACCACCTCCTCGAGCTGCTCTTGAGAAACCAGCTTACTCCGTTTCACGTAGTCAAGTAGTTTGTGTGCGTTAAGCTCTCTTGCCATTTTCGGGATACAAATACGAGTAGCCAAGACGCGGTACCATCCCATCTCTTTTATACCAGCCTATCATGGTTTGCCCCGATTTACCACGTCCAGCATGTCGAATCTCGCCCCCCGAGTGACCGCGAAGAACAACATCGACGGCTATCACCGACCACACCACGCCTCGCCGACTGACACGCCGACTGCCATTGCGTCGCGATGGCGTGGAACCGGGAGAACGGTCACTTCGCCCCCAACCTTAGCACCGTGAGCCCGCCAAAATGACGTTCTTGCTGGACCAAGAGGGGGGTCCCCTCGCGTCGGAACTGTTCACGGAGTGACGAAACAATGCCTCGCGTCGTGCTGGGAGTGGCTCGGACAATCAACCACATGCCCTGGTGACGCCGCACCAGCCGCTGCTGCGATGGCGTAAGGCCAACGCCTTCCATGGTCGGCAACGGCTCCAGATGGGAGGCTCGTACCCGATAGATACCAGAAAGCGGGAACAGACAATACTCAATCAGCTCCGAGTCAGCATCCTTTCCCAAAGCCCGATCTTCCATCAAACCCGCGCACAGAAACAGAGGGGCCCGTGTACGTTGCAGCTCCGCTTGCACCCAAGCCGTGGCCCGGTCCCACGCTTCGTTCCGGTCCGCGATCACACGGCCATCACGCCAGATCTGTTGCACGATGCCATTGGTGAACAAGGTTCCGCCGATCAGTAGACAAGCCAGCGCCCCAGGCCACCACCGGTGGCTAGTATACTGCAGGCGGTCGGATTTGTCCGGGCGGAAAGCTGCCCGACGCAAGCCGTCCTCCCGTTGGCCGGACTCGCGGCGAACAAAGTCATCCGCGACCGGTCTATATCTCCTTTGAGAAAACCATGGAAGTTTCTGGGAGAATCCTCGACACAAACGGACGAAACGTGAAAGCAGAGTGCCTCTCGCGGTCCCTGTCTCGCTGCCTCGACAGGGGCACAATCGGGCGTGGCAGAGCGCCGCGAACACAATAGCCCCCACGACAGACGCCACCAAGTAGCGCACCATACAGAGCGCCGCCACTTGGCTAACCGTCGACAGCCAAGCAAGCAGAATTGGGACCAGGAACCAGCATGCGGGCCAAACCGTGAGCGCGGCGTCCACGCGCCGGAGACGAGATTTCCCGTGACACAGGCCGGCCAACAGAACCGCAACGGCGGGAATCACCCCAAGCAGCACCACGGCCACCTGCAACCCCTGGGGCGGCGGCCAAGTCCGCACGATCCGTTCCCAGTTTTCTCGGCGCTCCGCAATCTCCAACAAATGGGGGACAGCCGGCAAGAACAAAAAAGCAATCAGAACAGTATCAAAAGCCGCTTGCGGCCAGCGGTAGGCAATGATTCGGCGGCGAACTCCCCACAAGACCAGAAGCGACGCCCCTTCGGCCACCAGGAACAAGAACGTCGTGTAATGGAGATAAAACAGCCAGGCGGCGCCCCCCACGAACATTAAACGGTTCGTCCGCGTGGGACGCTTCAGCATGACGACAAAGATCGCCGCGTGGAAGACCGCCGAAAACTGGACCAAAGCGTAAGGCCGCGCCTCCTGGGCGTAGAAGATGCAGTCTCGATTCAGTGCCAGCAGCAAAGCACCTAATAGACACGATCCGACCGCACCGGTCCACCGCCAAAGCAGCCAGGCCACCGCCACGACCAGGGCGATGCCGGAAACCAGGGAGATCAGTCTGAGCGTCCATTCCGTATGCCCGCACAACCGCACCAAGCCCCAGACCAGCCAGAAATAGAGAGGGCTTTGGTTGCCCGCCCGAGCCCGCTCAGCGACAGCTCCCGCCGTGTCGGCCACCACCCACGATGTGTGCAGCTCGTCCAGCCACAAGCTCTCGGTCACCTGCCACCCACGCAACCCGGCGGCCCCCAACACGATGAGAACCAGACAAACAGTGGGGCCCCACCGCGGGCGGGCTGGAAACGTCATGTGTTGCCTCTGCTGATGAATCGCGTCACCGTGGCTGGGTCGCCGTATTCATGGGGGGGGTGAATCGGGGGGGCAGATCCGGACACGCGGGCGGCACACCACTTACCCCCCACCGCCCGCCGTGGGCGGGCCACGCCGTGGCATCGGAC
>JBNJEM010000156.1:0-12928 GCA_051745935.1 Planctomycetota bacterium | reverse complement strand
CCGTACTCGCCCAAATGGACGAGCTTGCCGTCAATCTTGACGCGGGCATATTTGCCGCGATAGCGGCGATACTGAGGTGTGCGGTCTGGCACGGCGACTGCTCCCGGTGTGAATTCACACCTTACCGGGGCTTTTGAGGTCGCGCCACCAAACCGTTGGCGGGATGCAAAGTATGCTGTAGATTGAAGTTACGTCAGTGGGCCGTACTGGACTTGAACCAGTGACCTCTTGCATGTCAAGCAAGCACTCTAAACCTACTGAGCTAACGGCCCTGAACGATAGTTCTCTCCATATCGCACAGACGCGACAATGTCCGGTCGTCCATGCCACGAACGCCTCCCTGCCATGAATCTTTTTACCACCTGGCCGTGGAGGGTGAATTCATAAGATGTACTACACTTTACCAGGCACACCCCAAAGATCACACACCATTTTCAGACCAGACGGCGGCTGAGTTGGGATGGGTCGCTCAAAACGGCACGCCCCGCCGTCGCGACCCAAGCATACTATAAATTAGCGGATCGTTCGCGGCAACGGAAGCGCCATTTACGGAATTTCCTGACTCGTCGCCTCGACAGAGCCCGCTGTTGCGCGCTGTAAAACTGTTGAGGCCGAAGGGGCATGGGCGGCTGGGGCCCCCCCGTTGGCGACGCGGCGGCCGAGCGGGGCAGCCTTGCCGGAAGTGCCATTCATCGTGTACGTTACGCTTCACCGGTTGTCGGGAATTTCTTGGTGGTCCTCTGTATCGACGCCGTTTCCGACAGCAGACCCTTTCGAGGATTAACGGATTACCATGCTCAAAATCACGCTTCCTGACGGTACCAGCAAGCACTATGAATCGTCCATTACCCCGGCTGACGTGGCGGCTGAAATCGGACCGGGCCTGGCTAAGGCAGCGCTGGCGGCGGACGTGGATGACACGATCGTGGGGCTCGACCAGCCGCTGCCGAGTGACGGCGAAGTCGCGCTGCGATTGCTCACGAAAAAGGACCCGGAGTCTTTATCGGTCATGCGGCACTCGTGCGCTCACGTGATGGCCCGCGCGGTTCTGCGGCTGCGCAAAGGCGCTCAGCTGGCCTTCGGACCGACCGTGGAGGGCGGATTTTACTATGACTTTGACCTGGATGAGCCCCTGTCGGAAGACGACTTTCCGGCGATAGAAGCCGAAATGAAGAAGATCATCAAGGCGGACGAGCCCTTTGAACGAATTATTGAACCGCGAGAAAAAGGACTTCGAATCTGCCGCGACCTGAACCAACAGTACAAGGTCGAGCACATTGAGGAATCATTGCGGGATCACGAAACGCTGTCCTTTTATCGGCAGGGAGAGTTTCTGGATCTGTGTCGGGGGCCTCATGTCCCGAGCGCGGGGGCCATTGGAGCCTTCAAGTTGCTTTCCTTGGCGGGGGCTTACTGGAAAGGAGATGCGTCTCGCCCGCAATTGCAGCGGCTCTATGGCACGGCCTTTTTCAACAAGCAAGAGCTGGACCGGCATCTGCAAATGGTGGAAGAGGCGAAGAAACGAGATCACCGGGTGCTCGGTAAACGGTTGGATCTGTTCACCATCAGCCCGCTCGCAGGAGGCGGATTAGTGCTGTGGCAGCCCAAGGGGGCGATTGTTCGCGGACTCCTGGAGAACTTCATCAAGGCCGATCTACAACGTCGGGGTTATTGGCCGGTCTACACGCCGAACATCGGCCGTATTGACTTGTATAAGACCTCCGGCCACTATCCATACTATATGGACAGCATGTTCGCGCCGATCGAGATGCCCGATGGCGAGCAGTATCTGCTCAAACCGATGAATTGTCCCCATCACGTGATGATCTACAAGTCAAAACCGCGGAGCTATCGGGACCTGCCGCTACGGTTGGCCGAGTTCGGGACGGTTTACCGGTACGAGCAGTCAGGCGAGCTTTCCGGGATGACGCGGGTGCGAGGGTTTACTCAGGACGACGCCCATATTTTCTGCACGCATGAACAAGTGCCGGACGAGTTTCGCGCCTGTATTGAAATGACCCAATACGTGCTCGATTGCCTGGGCCTAACGGACTATCGGGTCCGGCTGGGGTTTCGAGAAGCGGGCAGCGACAAATATGTGGGCCACGCGACCAATTGGGATCGAGCGCAGGAGGCCCTGATCGAAGTCTGCCAGAACCTCGGGATTGAGGCGCGGATTGAGCCCGGGGAAGCGGCTTTCTACGGGCCCAAGGCGGATTTCGTGGTCAAGGATTGCATCGGCCGGGAATGGCAATTGGGCACCGTGCAACTCGATTACAATTTACCGAGTGAAGAGCGGTTTGATTTGGAATATATCGGGGCCGACAATGCCCCTCACCGCCCCGCCATGATCCACCGGGCTCCGCTCGGCTCCCTGGAACGGTTCATCGGGGTCTTGATCGAGCATTTCGCCGGGGCGTTTCCCCTGTGGTTGGCCCCGGAGCAAGTTCGCGTGCTGGTTGTGAGCCAGAAATTCGAGGAGTACGGGCGTATAATCGAACAGCAGCTCGCCAACGCGGGACTGCGAGTCAGCGGTGACTACCGCCCGGAAAAGATCGGGGCTAAAATCCGGGATGCTCAACTCGAATTGATACCTTACATGTTCGTATTGGGACGGCGGGAGCAGGAGAATCATTCGGTGAGCGTGCGGGATCGCATCGAAGGGGACCTGGGCCCCATGAGCTGCGAGGCGGCCATCGATCGGCTCCAGCAGGAAATCGAGGCACGAACCGTCCGGCAGACCTTTGGCGGTGACGCGGGCCTGGGCGAGCGAGGGGCCCAAAATGGCTATTAACCCCGCGCGGCGGTTCGGCGACTCGACGAAGGCTCTCGCCCCGAGGGGCCCTCGCTGGAAGCGTCTGGATTTTAGCGAAATCTAGTTGACGCGAGTGCTCCATGTTGGCAATACTAGTGGAGTTGTGCAAACAGGGTAGCGTAACGCGAGTCGCTCGAGTGTGTCACCGAGTCGACTGTGGTGACGTTTTCTAAGTAGTTGAAAGAAAGGATAACAGCAATCGACCGCAATCAGACACGGGTCAACGACCAAATACGCATGACCCCCGTACGTGTGATTGGTGCCGACGGTGCACAGTTAGGCGTCATGGCCACGCGAGAAGCGATCGGCAAAGCACGTGACGCCAATTTGGACTTGGTGGAGGTGGCTCCCAAGGAACGCCCCCCCGTTTGCCGGATCATGGATTACGGCAAGTACAAGTACGAGAAAAAGAAGAAAGCCAGTCAGAATACGCATCACACCAAGACGAAGGAAATTCGGCTACGGCCGAAAACGGGAGAGCATGATATTGGCTTCAAGGTAAAAAAAGCCATAGGCTTCCTGAAGCACAAGGATAAAGTGCAGATTTCCGTCGTGTTTCGTGGCCGTGAAATGGCGCACGTTGAAGAAGGTCGCCGCGTGATGGAACAGGTTGTTGAAGAACTCGCGGATTACGGCAAACTCGAGGTTCCACCTCAGCGCCACGGCCGCAGGATGTTCTGTACGGTCGGACCGAAGTAGACGCCCCGCGGGACCCGATGTCCCCCAACCGCCTATCCTCTCCGGCTGGTGCTTTCACGCAATTTGACGGCCAGTTATTCGCGCCCGAATTGTGACCCGTCGCGGTGCGCGCCTCAAGTGCCAGCCGGCCTGGGCCGCGATCGGGATCCAGCTCCCGTGGCCAGCACGCCCGTCAGCCGCCGCGGGGACGCTCCCCCTCCAGAGCGAGGCCTTGCCGCCCGCCGACCTCGGGCAAGTGCCCTTTCCTACAAGTCCAATACGATCTAAACTGTGGGGTTTGGCCTACACGTTGACCCAGTCCCATGGAGAAAACTCAGGCTGCAACCCACCTGCCAGTGTCTGGTGTGGGGGGCGCTGGTTACTTACGCCGATAGAGAGGAAATCCCCTGGCCATGCCAATGTCTGGCGAGCCCATCCCCGGATGTCCGGCCTGGTTTATCTTGGCGCTCATCGGGGAGCGGACAGCCATTTTTGGGATTGGGAGTTGTCGTCGGGACGAAGTCGCAACGAAAAAACACCACGAAGAAAAAACACTACGAAAAAGCAGGTGGGAACCAATCATGCCCAAGCAGAAGACTCACAAGGGAACCAAGAAACGTTTTCGGCTAACTGGCCGGGGCAAGGCCCTTCATCGCCAAGCCGGGACGAGTCACTTGCAGACGCGGATGTCTCAAAAGCGGAAGAGAAAGCTGCGCGGCACCGCGACCGTTGACCCCTGCATGGAAAAGTCGATTCGCCAGGCACTGAACGGCCACAGCTATTAGAGTTTTTGGGGCGTAACATGCGCGCACGGTGCGAGCATCCTTGACGTGAGCGACCAACGGGAGCGCCTCATCCCTGTGCGGTGTCCCTCTTTGGCTGGCGGCCCGGCCGCCTTAGGTGAAGATGAAGGGGGCCGCGGCGACGGCGAGCGGCCCGGCGTTGGGAAGCGATTTGGTGTTTCGTGCTGGCGGCCACCCGCCGAGGGTTGGTCGTGTCCCTCAAGTGCGCCGCCGAGGCGGGTGTTCGCGCGAGAAGTCGATGATCGGTCCACGCCGCGCAAGCGTGGACCGTGGTTTCGCGGTTAAACGGCGCGCGTGACGGCGGTCGGCGAGGCGGAGGGTGCGACACGGATAGCGTGCTACGCGGCGCGCGCTAGTTTGCTTTGGATGGTGGAGTAGGTCTGTTTTTGTGGATGATTTCAGAGGTGATTAGTTTTACAGGTACATGGGCAAGCAAAACGTTCTCGACGTCCCGTGGTCGAGGAGGCCTGAATGTGCCAAGTCCAGTTTCAGAAACGATGGATGGACCGGGAAAATGAGAACGACCAAGGGATCGGCTCGCACACGAGCCAAGCGGCGGATTTTTCGGCGAGCGAAGGGGTACCAAGGCGGGCGGCGCAAGATGTTGCGCACGGCCAAGGAAACAGTGCTGCGAGCGGGCGCCTTTGCCTATCGGGATCGCCGGGTCCGCAAACGGGAGTTTCGTCGCTTATGGATTACCCGCATCAATGCGGCGGCGCGGGAGCGTGGTTTGCGATACAGCGAACTGATGCATGGGATGCAGCTGGCCGGCATTGAATTGGATCGGAAGCAGTTGTCCGAAATGGCCATTCACGATCCGTCCAGCTTTGACACGGTCGTCGAACAAGTAAAAGCCCAATTGGCCTCGTAGCGATCCCCTGTCGAGCCCGCGGGGGAACCCGGCTCTTGGGAAGGCGGGCGGCCGATTGTAGTCTCCTGGTGGTTCGCGGCGTTCAACACTTCAACCTACGGGGATGAGTGCCGGTGTCGGGTCACGAGGGGGGCGAAGAGCGCGTTACGGCCCGTGTGCGGCCAGGACGCTGGTGTTCCGCTCCAGATGGCCAAACCGTTATACCGGTCGCGGATGACGTTGTCCGTCGCGAGTCCGACCAACGGGAGGACGGCTTGCGTCGGGCCGCTTTCCATTCGGACAAATCCGACCGCCTGAAATACGTTACTTTTCGCTTTCATAGGGTGGAGCCATGGCATTGGCCGAGTTCATTGAGGAGCTGGAACAGCTGGCCGCTTCGGCGACCGGTGCCTTTGACGCGGCGAAGGACAGGTCCGATCTGGAGGCTGCTCGCGTCGAGTATCTGGGAGCCAAGAAAGGACGCTTGAAAGCCGTTCAGAAGAACATTGGCGCGGTCGAGCCGGCTGAGCGGCCGTCGGCTGGCAAACGGCTGAACGAAGTCAAGACGCGGATCGAGCAGGCGTTCACGGCGGCGCAAGAGCGACTGGAAGGCGCCGGCGCGGGTGGCGGCGCGAGCGAGGCGCGGCAATTCGATCCGACGCTGCCCGGACACCCTTTGCACTGGGGACATTTGCATCCGATTACCCAAACGATCGAAGAGTTGAAGGGGATCATGGGGCGGCTGGGCTTTTCGGTGGCCGATGGTCCGGAAATCGAGGATGAATGGCATAACTTCGAGGCCTTGAACATCCCGCTCGAGCATCCCGCGCGCGATCCGCTGGACAATTTCTATCTGCCGAGGGTGGGAACGGAGGGAGGCGCTTTACTGCTTCGCAGCCAAACGAGCACGGTACAAATTCGCGTCATGGAACGGACTCCGCCCCCGGTGCGCGTGATTTCGCTGGGGCGAGTCTATCGCCCGGATACTCCCGACGCGACGCACTATCCCATGTTTTATCAAATGGAAGGGCTGCTGGTTGACACGCGAGTGACCATGGCGGATCTAAAGAGCGTGTTACGAATGTTTGTCGCGAGCTATCTGGGAAGTGACGTGCACATTCGGTTCAGGCCGTCGTTCTTTCCGTTCACCGAACCGAGCGTGGAAGCGGATTTTGGCTGGAATGATCAATGGATTGAGTTTGGGGGAGCGGGAATGGTTGACCCGAACGTGTTGCGGGCCGTGGGGTATGATCCCGAACAGGTGACTGGATTCGCTTTCGGGCTGGGCATCGAGCGGCTGTGCATGCGGCGTCACAACATTACCGACATTCGCGATCTGTTCAAGAATGACGTTCGATTTCTCCGCCAGTTTTGAATGACATGGCGCGCGGCGACGACCCGCCTCCACTCGCCACCCCGCTCCCGGTGCTTGCCGCTTTCATCCAGGTATTTGGGCGGTCCCCCTTTGAACGGAAAAAGCCAATGCGCACTGTTTGCGGGTGAGAAAACGCGGCCCGCGATTGTTCTCCATCCACGGTTTATCGAATAGAACGAGGTTGAGTCACGCAATGATAGTCTCCTGGAATTGGCTCGCGGCGTATGTTCCGCTGAAGATGGATGTGGCCGAGCTGGAACAGCGGCTGGCCATGGCAGGCCTCAACCATGAATCGACCAAGACCGTCGACGATGATCTGGCCATCGATCTGGAGGTAACCAGTAACCGGCCGGATTGCCTGGGACATCTTGGCGTGGCCCGGGAAATCAGCGTGCTGTGGGAGCAGCCTCTCACGGAGCCCGACGCTCAACCGCCGGTCGGTGGGAAGGAGGTGTCCCGCCTGACCAACGTGACGGTTGAGTGTCCGCGGATGTGTTATCGTTACACGGCCCGTGTCATTCGTGGCGTGAAGATTGGACCGAGTCCGCCGTGGTTGGTCAGCCGGCTGCGAACGGTCGGTCTGAACTCCGTGAACAATGTCGTGGACATCAGCAACTACGTGTTGATGGAGTGCGGTCAACCCCTGCACGTATTTGACCTCAACTTGCTGCAAGGCCCGGAGATCATCGTGCGCGAGGCTCGGGATGGAGAGCAGTTCGAGGCGATCGACCACCGGATGTATACCCTGGATCCAAGCATGTGCGTGATTGCCGACGGGGGTCGCCCGGTGGCCCTGGGCGGCGTCATGGGCGGGGTGGAATCCGAGATTCATGACGAAACCACGGATCTTCTGATCGAGTCGGCGGAGTTCGCGCCGTTGTCGATTCGCAATACCGCCCGTCAGCTCGGGCTCCACAGCCCATCCTCGTATCGTTTCGAGCGGGGGGTCGACCCGGTCCGGGTCGAGTGGGCCAGCCGCCGGTGCTGCGAGTTGATTCTCGAGTTGGCTGGCGGCCAATTGGCGCCCGGCATCATGGACATCGGCGCGCCGCATCAACAACGCGCGCCCATCACGCTGCGATTGCATCAATTGCCGCGCATCCTCGGCATTGACGTTCCGCTTGAGGAGGTGCGACGCATACTGACCGCGTTGGGCAATGAGGAAGTCGGGCAAACCGAGGACCGGATCGAGGTGATACCACCGAGCTGGCGTCGCGACCTCGCTCGCGAAGTGGATCTCGTGGAGGAAGTGGCGCGGATCCATGGCTATGATGAAATCCCGGAAGACGTCAGCGTGCCCATGGCACCGTCTCAGCGGACCGATGACGATCGCGTGCTGGAGACACTTCGTCGCGGCGTGACCGCCGCTGGAATCGATGAAGCCATGACGGTCAGCGTGGTGCCGGAAAAGTGGACGCGAGCGTTCAGTCCTTGGAGTGACGCCGAACCACTGCGCTGCCGAACGCCGATGCTCAAAGGGGCTGATCGCCTGCGCAAAAGCCTGATTCCCAGCCTGCTGGAAGCGCGTCGCATCAACGAGTCAATGGGAAACGATGCCGGCGAACTCTTCGAAACAGCCCACGTCTATCTGCCGCGGCCCAGCGGCCTTCCCCAAGAGCCATGGATGCTGGGAATCGTCTCGGGACGGGACTTCTTTTTTCTCAAGGGGGTCGTGGAATCCTGCCTGGAATTGTTGCACATCGACACGCCACTGGTCGTCCAGCAGTGCGAACTACCACTGCTCGATCCCGTGCAACAGTGCCGCCTGGAATTGGGAGAACAGGTGCTCGGATACCTGGGCTTGGTGAGCTCAAAAGAACTGAAACAGTTTGGTTTGAAGACGGAGGCGACCGTCGCCGAGCTCGATCTGAGCGTGCTCGCTTCGGCCGCCAATCTGGTGCCGCAACAACAACCGCTCAGCGAATACCCCCCCATCGCTCGAGATCTGAACTTGGTGGTTGATGAAAGCGTTAATTGGGCCACGCTCAAAAGCACGGTGGCCCAAGCTGCGGGCCCACTGCTGGAAACGCTGCGGTTTCAGGAAGTTTACCGCGACCCGAACAAAGATGGCGCGGGTAAAAAACGCCTCTTCTTCTCCATCACACTCCGCTCACCAGAGCAGACCTTGACCAATGAGCAAGCCGACGAGATTCGTGACAAGGTCGTTTCCGCCTGCGCCCAGCAACATCACGCCACGCTGCTCAACGCCTAGCCGTTCGGACCAGAAAGACGCGGCGGACTGAGTGCCTGAGTTCCGCGTCTCTGCTAAAAAAAGCCGTTGGCCCGCGGCGTATGGGGCTGCCATCGGTGTTTTACAGCCCGTAAAAAAACCGAGCTCTCGCTTCCAAAACCCCTTTAATTACGGGCCATCGGCAGGGTTTTGTTATGGGGTCTCCATCCCGGCGATTGACGGCGCGCTAATCGCACGGGGGGTTGTGGAATACATCGTCGGCGATCGTGCGCTCCACAATACGCCCATATTCGTCCGAGCTGCGAGGCTGCCCGTATTCGTGCCATGGATTCACGTTGGCCAGCTCCGGCATGATTTCGGTGAGCTGTTCGGTGAGCATTTGAGCCATTCGCTTCGTTTCCACCGACTCGGCCTGGTCGCGAATGGCCGTGGCTGTTTTCATCAACCGGATCAGCCGGGCCCGTTCCATGATGGGACAAGAGAGCGATGATTCAGGCTCCACGAGAAGTTCCGAAAGCGGCGTGTCCAGTGCCTTCCGCCACTTGTGGAGATCACTGAGCCGCAAATCCGCCGACTCTTGTTCCTGGATGCGGAGCTGCCGCACTTCGACCCCTGAATGCCGAGCAACACTGCGTAACGACATCCCCTGCTGTAGCCGCACCGTTCGAATTCGATGCCATCGCGGTTCTTGCCCGGCGTCGGTATCCTCCGGGGGCGGCGCCTCTTTAGCTTCCGGACCCAATGCCACCGCGTCGCTTGGCATGGTCAAATGGTCAACACTTGCCATCATTGCTCTCCTCTGCCTGTTCCAGTTCGCGTACCAACTAATGTCTCTATTAGACGCGATTAGACCTGGAAAAGTTCCCGGATTTTGCGGGTTTTTCCGGTATTGCGGCCGCGGCGGCCACCACGGGCGGGGGCCGCGAGGCCACTCGTGGGCAAGGATTGGAGGGAGCGGGCGCCATCAAACATCGCCCCCGATTCGTGGGGGGCGGTAGGTTATGGCAAGCTGGTTCGTGCGAGGCGGGGGGCGAGAGAGGGACGGCCGGAAGAGTAAAGGGCCCAGCCTTCCAGCGTGGATCGATGGCCCGCTTGCCCATGGTCTATTCGTGCCGTGTCATTTGAGAGGGGGCAGCGTGGGCTGATGCCCCCCCCGAAAACTGGGCAGACTGGCGTGGCTGGGTTTTGCGCATTTGCCGCGCCGCCTCGCTCCCGAAGGCGAAGACCTTCCAACCCGCGCCGTGAGGATTACCAGCGGTGTTCCTGGTGCCACAATAGGCCCACCGGGGGCGCCAGGGACCTGGCGCGATAAGAATTTGTTCGCGGCCCCTTGGATACCGTTTCGCTACACCGTCCGTCGGGCGACAACAACCGTTCTTTTCTGTTGGAGGCTCGTGGCGCCCAGCTCATCGGCCACCGCTTGAGCTTGTTCGTTCGCGGAGACATTGGCGAGCTTTTGGAGCATCTCGGCGACCCGGCACTCGTCGGGATCGCAAAGCTCTTCATCAAGCGGGGTCAAATGGCGGCGGTTAAACGCGACCAGGGAGTCTCCGCTTCGCATCGTACGGCCCACCTGATGATATCGGTAGTCGGGATCGAGTCCCAGTTGGGGATTGTCATCGGTCAACGGGTCTATCCCCTCGGCACCGCAAAGCAATGAGTGGGTCTGGCCAGCGCAACTATATTCGATATGGCCGGAATCGGGATCAATCATGGCATAAAAAAGGGAGGCGAACCGATTGCCGGTCGAATGCGTCCAAAGCGACTCATTGAGGTGCTCGAGCATCTGGCGAGCTTCGTGGGGGTGCGCGGCATGGGATCTGAACGCGACTTGCAGTGCCACGCATGTCAGTACCGCGTCGCACGGTGGACCTTCCGCGTGGCCAATCGCCAGGGCAATCCGGCCATCGGGCAGAATGGACCAATCGTGGAATTGCTCGCTGACCTGATCTTGCTGCCGCCCGGTGTCCGCCGCGATTTGCCAGCCGTCGACGAGCGGCGAGATCCGGGGTCGCATTTCATCCTGCCACCGAGCCAGCGTTTGGCCGTTGATGTCCGGGTCGCGGTTTCGCAGGCCGTCGCGCGCGAGCACTTCCCGCTCCAGTTCCGCCGCCAATCGGCCGGAGACGATTTCCGCCATGTGGACTTGTTCGGGCGTGAAGTCGCGTGTTTGGTTGGCAAAGAACCAAAGCGTCCCCAAGGGGGTGGAACTCGTGGAAACCGGCACGCAAAGTGCCGCTGGATAGTTCTCGGGAACTTTCCAGTGCGGAAGCAAGGCGGTATCTTCCAAAGCCACGGCCTGGCCAATTAACGCTTCCAAGTCGGCCACCGAGCCACGCAATGGACGCGGTTCCTCCCAGAAGCGACTTTTCGGCAATTTCCAGGCGGCGCGCAGTTTCAAATGACTGGTCGCATCATCCAACAGGTAGAGTGCCGCCGCATGGCAGTCGACCGCTTCAGCACCGCCGCGCAGCACCGATTCCAACTGTCGTGCCAGCCTGAGCCGGTCCGCCGGCTGCAACGTAACTGGAATCCCGGCGGCCAATTCCGCCTCGCGTTGCCATAGCGCCGACTGTGCTTTCAGCCACTCGTTGGTGAGGTGCCCCACCGCCTGGGCCAAAGGTTCCACTCGTTGCAAAGGGAGCGTGGTCTCGCTCGAATCCGTGGAGAACAGCAATAGGTGCCCGAACTCTTGGGCTCCGTCGCCGAGAACCATTGACCAATCAACGGGGTCTTGTTCTTCCTTTTGATCGCGATATTCCAGCGTCCACCCGGTGGAGGCCGCGAACGCATCGCAGACAGCCGCCAATCCACACGTCTCCCGAGGCTCGGCATTCGAGCCATTGTTCGCTTCCACATGCAACCGCGGATACTCAGGGTAGTTTCTCATCACTGTTCGCCCGCCCACCTCACAAAGTCGTCGTTCTCCATTTGGACACATCACGGCCCGAAACAACACCGCGGCAAACGTTGCCCGTTTCCGCGTTCCCAAACACCCTTGCCCCCCCCACCCGTTGGCAACTTCAGCGAGCGCGCCAAAACGCATTGGATTACGTTCCAGCATCGCCGCGACGCCGTGGCCAAATATGAGCTTGGGCTGAAATGTCTCCGGGAACGCTTCACCCTCTCGACCCCGGATACGTGCCAAACACGTACCCTACCCGCCAAACCCGCAACGTTCTCCAGCAGTGTCCAGGTTATCCAGCAGTGAGAATCGACGTACTCACGCGCGTCCGTGCAACAGATCTGGCTTGCTCGCCCAAGCTCGATTGAATCGCGCGAGAAAAAAACACCCGACTCCACTAATCCTCATTATCGCAATCAAGCGAACAGCCATTGCGTTGCGAACAAATATTGATTATCCGATCCTCATTCGGCTGCTCGCAGGGCAATGCGGACGATTTCGCGAGCCTCGTCGACGATCCTCTGCAGATGGGTTTCCCCTCTGAAACTCTCGGCATAGATTTTGTAAACATCCTCGGTTCCCGAGGGACGCGCGGCGAACCATCCCGCGTTCGTCACGACTTTTAATCCACCTAATGCCGCGTCATTGCCCGGGGCCCGCGTCAACTTATCCACAATCGCGTCACCGGCCAGTGTCGCGGCGCTGACCATGTTAGCGGTCAGGTTCTTGAGTATCGTTTTTTCCCGAGCCGATGCGGGTTGATCGATCCGCCGATAGTAGGGCTGGCCAAACTCACGAGCGATGTCGGCGAAATGCTCACCAGGATCCCGTCCCGTACGCGCGGTGATTTCGGCGGCGAGCAAACCGAGAATGATGCCGTCCTTATCGGTTGTCCATGTGGTGCCGTCATGTCGCAAAAAACTGGCCCCGGCGCTCTCTTCTCCCGCGAAAGCGTATCGCCCCTGGAGCAGCCCGTCCACGAACCATTTGAAGCCAACCGGGACTTCAAATACGCGCCGATTCAACGAGCGCGCCACCCGGTCGATGATACCGCTGCTTACCGCCGTCTTGCCAATGGCCAGCGTCCCGCTCCACTGCCGACGATGCGAAAACAGGTATCGCACCGCGACGGCAAGGTAATGATTGGGGTTCATCAGGCCCGCGGTTGGCGTCACGATGCCGTGGCGATCAACATCTGGATCATTGCCAAATGCCACGTCAAAGTCACCTTTCAGTTTCACGAGATTCGCCATGGCATCCGGACTGGAACAATCCATGCGAACCTTCAAATCGTGATCCAACGTCATGAAC
>JBNJEM010000155.1:0-12937 GCA_051745935.1 Planctomycetota bacterium | reverse complement strand
GGCCTGGAGACCCGTCCTACCGCCGTTTTATGCAACTAAGGGCTATAGCCCGCCTTCGGCGGGCAATGTGTGCCGTCGCTGGCACCATGTCGCGTGGCGCTGCCTGTCGTTACCAAACCCAATCCAGTCGGCACAAGGCCGACGGGGAGAATCAACGAGTGGTAAATGACGAAGTTGCTCCTGAATCGCGTCGTGCTTCAGTTGCCCGCCTGCCACAAAGAATCCGTTTTTCGGACTCGACCATGTTTATCGCGGTGCAAACGGATCAGCAAAATCACCGGCAGTGGCATCAGCTTCGACCATGTGCGGCGGCTCGGCGAAACTGTCGCCGTGTCCAGCGCGTTACTGCCTGCAAGACATAACTGCCTATCGCCTCGCGGTCAGCGGCCAGCGCAACTTGTGCGAGTTGTCCGGCCCGGATCTCCTTTCCTCTTTCCGTGTCCAAAGCGACATGACCAATAAAATGGGGCACCAGTAACTCCACCTCTTCCGTGCCAGAATCCGCCTCGTCTCCGTCATTGATTTTCGGTTTTACGGCCAGTGGGCCGCCAGTCTCGCCAGACAATGCCGGGTGGGGACATTCGAGTCTGGCACGCGGTTCAATACGAGATAGCGTCGCGACGAAAACCCGGCCTCCAGACAACCGCACGCGGATCGTGCGTCCTACGTGGGATTTGAAAACGGGTAGTGCCTGTTGCTCTATGGCCACCCGTAGTTCCTTGTGCTGTTCTCTTCCAATCGACAAGATCTGGTCGCCCGACTGCAGATAAGAACCGGTCAGGTTTCGCAAGTTGGATCCAATGACCCGTCCGCTCGTCGGGGCACGCAATATCAGCCGAGAAACCTGCTCCATCTTTTCGATGTGCTTTTTGCGCAAGGCGTCCAATTCTTCCATTTCGGCCTGCCACGCTGCCATTTTTCGACCATGTTCGTGCACCCGACATCTCGTCTCCAATTGCTGGATTGACAGTTCTAGGTCAGCGAGCTCGAGAGCGAGTTCCTCATTGCGCAAGACGGCGAGCAGTTCTCCCTTAGTGACCAGTTGTCCGGGTTGTACGTGAATCTCTTTCAGGAAACCGGGGCTGTCTGCTCGAATGATCGTCAGTGGCTGATAGTCTACAATAGCTGAAGCGCGTGGCGGTAGCGGCCAAGGAAGTTGAATCGCCACGAAGGCGGCAACAATCATGGCGAGGCCCACAGTCGACGCCGACAGTCGGCTGGTGGTACTTTCATCACGTGTGAGACCAAACATGCGTTTTACAAACCGAACGAGCGGCACGCCCAACCAGAGGAGAGCGGCTAGCACCGCCAATATTGCTCCCGCCCCCTCGAACATGGCGCTCGCGGCGATGATCATTCCCGTGCAAACCACGATTTTCCACAGAAATGAAGCCAGTCCATAGCAAGTAACCAGGAACCGCTTGACGCGAGAAGCCGGCAGACCGGGGGGCGCTGGCCCGGCGCGAAAGAACGGAATAAGCGTCACGCGTTTCAACTGCTGCCGAGAAACCGCGGCCAGATTCGGGATCTCCATTACGTCAGAGAATATGTAGTATCCATCAAAACGCATCAGAAAATTGGCATTAAAGACCAAGGTACTGATACTGGCCATGATCATGACGTCAAAACATAGGCTGTTAAACAGGCCTGGCGACGTATGGCTCCATAACAACGTGGCAATACTAGCTACGAACAATTCAGCATACATGCCGGCGGCAGCCGTTATCACTCGATGCCACTTCGAGCGAAACTTCCAGCTAGAGGAGACGTCCACATACGTGATCGGCATGAACAGAATGAAGATAAAACCGGCTTCACGCACCGAACCGCCAAACTTCTTGCACGCCGCGCCGTGAGCGAACTCATGTACGACTTTCAAGCCGAACCAGCAGAGAGACAGCCAGAGCCAGTTTAGCGGAGCAAAAACGCCTGTGAGAGCGTTGGTCACGGCATTCCAATCGCTGGCAATCTGGAAGAGAGCGATGAAGCCGGTTATCAACCAGGGGACAAGCGCCAATAAGGAAAACCACCACTCTACCCACGGCGACGCGGCATTGAACAACCAGTCGGGGTGCAGAAGGGGCAGACGCAGTACAAGTGGATTCCACCGTTGCAACTCGGGACTCTGTTCCGCGGGCGCCGTGCCAGTCTGGCCAGACCATTCTTGGGGTTCGCTGGTCCGTACCAGGCCGTTTTCCAGCAGCCAGTTGCAGATGGTCACGGCTTCATATTCAGTGAAGGCCGCATCGGGCACAGCCGTGGCAGTCAAGCCCAACGCCTCGCCAATGGTTGTTTCCCCATCGAGCAGCGACACGAAGGCATATTCGGCCGTGCCCATACGGTAGAACCTGCCGTTGAATGGGTCCTCAACCAGATAATAGCTCCTGTCGGCGGAGGTTTGGGGGGTCCATACCAAGTCACCGCGCAGTGCCAGCTTGCAGGTCTTCAATTCGCGGATTGCCAAGTCCTGAGCTGCAGTCATGTCACCATCCCAGCCACCAGCAAACTGTTTCCCACGGCTTATGAAACACAATCCAGCCCAACGTGCGGCTGGGGCCGTGGATGCGTGCCGATCCCTGCATCCCGGGCCGCAGTTCTCCAGTTTCGTTCGTAAGTGTCACTTCCGCTAAAAAGACGTTTTGCTGGTCTCGAATTTGAGACCTGGGATGGATACGCTCGATCTTGGCCTGCAACGGTGATTTGCGGCAGGCTTCCAACCGGATACTGACGGGCTGGCCTTCAGAAACGTAGGGAATCTCCCTTTCCGGAACGGACAACTCAACAACCATCTCCGCAAGCGGGGCAATCTCAAACAGCGTTTCCCCACAGGTGACTGGAGCGCCTTCTGCCTTTTCCAGGTCTCCGAACACAACGATCCCCGCTATCGGACTCTTGATCTCCAGGTTCTGCTGGCGGTTTTCAAAGAGTTCTTTCTTCAGTTCCAGACGATCCGCTTCCAACCGCCCCACGTTGGCAGCGGCAAACTCATGCTGAGCAAAAGCCGCCTCGCTCTGTTTGGCGGCTCGATCCCGCTCCGCCACAATTCCCGCCAATTCCCAACGAATCTCTCGGCCGTCCATCACTGCTAGTACGTCCCCCGCTTCGACCGTCGCGCCAGAGGTTACCAAGGCCGTTTTCAGAATTCCATCGTACGGCGCTGCTACATAACGTCGCGTCACCGGTTCAATACGACAATCGCAGCCGATCCGGTAGTGGACTGGCAGGAAAAGAACGGCAACGAGGAGGCATATTCCCAGCAGCACACCGCGAGTCCTCCAAGAGGATCGCTTACCAGCCACCCTGGAAGCGCAACTTGAGAGGAGTCCGCGATGAACCTTTGCCAGCAACGAAAGGCATGAGGCCACCCGATTC
The DNA here is from genome assembly GCA_051745935.1 of Planctomycetota bacterium. Taxonomy (GTDB): domain Bacteria; phylum Planctomycetota; class Planctomycetia; order Pirellulales; family Pirellulaceae; genus JBNJEM01. The sequence continues at coordinate 9,565 of JBNJEM010000155.1, read as the reverse complement.
TCGGACGCCCGTAGCAGCCTGATAAGAGGCGCCCGGGCGAGGCTTTGTCTCGAACCCAAAAACAACCAGGCGCCGATCAGTTCGCCCCGCCCAGTCCGCAGCGGCGAACTGACCACGCATGCGACATCCGCTACATTGCATAACTTGTGGTGCGCCAGCGCTGCATATCGTCCTGTTTCGGAATCTGGAGGCCATATGGTCAAGGTATCGCGGAGAACAGACTCGTCCAGCGCGGCTTCCATGGCTTCGACCAACGGGGCATGCTCGTCAAACTTATTAATGCCCGAAATCGCTCGCACAACTCTGCGTTTGCTCCAAGGCGAACAGGTGGCCAAGGCCACGCGCTCGCAACCAAGGTATTCCCGCAGTCGATCGGCTAGTACCTGACATGCCTGCTGCATGTCGTCACACGATTCCGCCGCTTCCAGGAGTTCCTGTAGGGCCGCGGTCAGTTCCGCCTCGCGTTCCGCCGAGACGGCAGTACGATGAACGTGCCAGAGCGTCACGTACGAAGCGACCAGTTCAAGCGCGGAAAGCCGAGGATCGCCGGATCCGCAGGCGCCGGAGAATATGATGAGCAACGCTTGTAGTGAGCCGGCCGGAAACTGGAGCGGCAAGCAAACGACGGTCTGCCGTGGTTCGCTCTTCGAATGTCCCTGGATTAAACGGCCATCTCGACACGCCGTTTCAGCCAGTGTGGCCAGTTCTGTATTCCCAGACAGCTCTTGCGATTTGGCATCGGATTCAGTGATCGGTTGAGGGACCAGCGTGTCGGAGCGATCGCGACTGAAATACACCATGCCTTCACAACCGAGACGTTCGCCAATCAACCTTGACACAGCCATGAGCATCTGCCGCTCGTCGTCCTCCTGAATCACCGTCTCCAGCAGTTCTTGCCGAAACAGGTCCATGTCAAACGCCAAGCTGGTTTGTTTCGGCACGGCGTTGTCGGCGGGGCCGTGCGGTGTGACCGCACACGACGAGGACAGATCGCCAAAATCACTATGAGCGTCGATGGAATTCATTGGCCTGCGAGCATCAGTGGCAATTACGTGTGTCTTATGAGCACGGTCCGCTTCACGGCGAATTGCTCTGTACGGTCTTGGCAGGGAGGGATGATTCCGCCGTTCTTTGTGCGGGCAATTGGAGGGTACATCGAATGCCGCTTCGGAACATGCCATCGGAATTGTCCACACGGACCTTCACCAATACCAGTCCGCTCTCCGCGTCCGTAATCGGAGCAATGAATTCCACCAATGCAGCTACCGGTTGCTTCCGTTCCGAGATGTAGATGCTTACCTCCTGACTGACCCGAAGACGGCCTGCCTGCTCGGTGGTCAGTGAGAACACGGCCAGTAGCGGGTCCAACTGCACCAACGTCAGGACTGCCGGGTCATTCGGCGCCACGAATTCTCCTTGTTCCTTGTGAATGTGGGACACCACCCCCGCGATCGGCGCCCGTACTGTTCGCCGGTCGATTTGCGTCAGAATCTTCTCGTATTCCAGCTGTTTGAGTACCAGATCCTCTTCCGCTGCCAATAGGTTCCCCCGAGAAATCTCCAGGTCCGTCTCCGCGCGCCGCACCTCTTCTGGACGTGCGTGGCCGCTGGAAAGAACCTCTGCAAACCGTTTGGCGCGATCCGCTTTCAGTTTCATCTCTGCCCGAGCTGCTTGCAGCCGGCCGCGCGCTTCCTTACTGTGCTCTGCGATCGTCAACAGCGACTGCAGCAAGTCGATGTCGAGCTTCGCCAGTGCCTGATCTACGCCCACTGTGTCTCCTTCGCGGACCAGCATCTCGGAAACCACCCCCGTCTCGACCGCCGCAACATCAATCGTCCGGTACGGTTCCGTCAAACCCCGCAGTTGCGGCGCATCAGCTCCCCAGCCGGACGACAACGGCACCAGCAACAAGCAAATCAATCTCGAATAGCGGAACACGATCATGCGAAACTAGGTTTCTATCGAAACTGGTGACACTTTATCCGAATGGCAGACGTATGCGTCTGTTTTTTCGGCATGACGACGAGTGACAGTCGCGTCCGCCGGAGCTCGGCAGACCCTTTGTCGTCAGGCTAAAAAGCCCGACGCTCGTCAATCGGCTAAGAACCCATAACAAAACCGTTCAGGCCTGGTGTTATCCAGGGATTCCTGGAAGCGGGAGCCAAGTTTTGTTACGGGCTGTAAAACGTTACCGCAACTTCAGTCATCGATGTCGCGGTGACTGCGCACGAACCCCGCGTTGGTTATACCGGTCGCGGATGACTTTCTCCGCCGCGAGTCCGACCAACGGGAGGACGGCTTGCGTCGGGCCGCTTTCCACCCGGAAAAATCCAACCGCCTGAAATATAAGCAAATTTAGCTTGCCGGGAAGTGAATCCCGTTAAGCCGAGGTTAGGATTCTTCGGCCGAGTGGGAATTCTGGTCTGTTTGAAACGGTTATGCCGCCGGAAGCAATTGGTCGGTTTATATCCGAAGAATAGGGGATCCATTTGTCATGCATTTCTCATGCGCGGGTGAGCGGCAGCTCGGAAACCACCGCATGCATGGTGCGACGGTCACATTTTCACTGCGTCAATGCCTCGCAACCGTTCCCGAGTACGAAGGGAAACGACCGCTAATATCCGCTAATGAAGGGTGATTTGACGCAGGTTCGAGGCTGAATTCAGATCACGCCGTCGAGACATAGGGCGACGGGATCAATAACAGCGATATTCAACAGCCCGTAACAAAACGTGGCTTCCGCCTCCAAAAATCCCTGGATAACACTATACCTGTACGGTTTTGTTATGGGTCCTAAGTCCCGTGAGACCGGTACCCAGGTAATACCTGCAAGGCGCTGGAAGAGGCCTCGTGCTTTTCTCAATATTGGACTATTTGCGTGTATTAGCGTTGATTAGCGGTTCTTTTACTCCGGACTCGCGAACGGTTACCGAACATCAGCGGTTCTCGCGCCATTCACCGTGAATGGCTGCAACCATTTTTTTCACTTCTGATTGTCGCCGGGCCATCATTGGCCCCCCAAAGGTCCCGCGCGGGTTGTACTGCCGACGACAACTATAGGACTGACACCAGACTCTTTAACGCGCCAAATGCGGGGCCGTTGCGAAAACTGCATTGCTCTCGGCCTGCCAAAAGTTATCTTTGGCTTCGGGGTATGCAGTCACCAAGAACCAATCACACATTGCTCGCCGATGGATGTCACCACGCACACACTTATCGGAAGTCTCCTGGACGAGGCCGTCGCGGGCACCCGCGATGATCGCCGGCAAGTAGAGCGATATCCGTTTTTTAGGCCTGTCACGATTAGCGACGGGAACCGTCGGTCACCCGCTTTCTCTCGAGATATATCGCGAGCCGGCATGGGACTGTTGCAGGGAGAGCCAGTGGAAGTGGAACGGCCCATGACAGTGAGTCTCTCAGTTAAGCATCGTCCTTTGCAGTTGCCGTGCGAAACGAAAGGGTGCTCGCAAGTTACCCAGGAGTGGTTCCTCGTCGGAGTCCGCTTCTGTCACTTGGAGATCAGCACTTCGCTCGTGCTGTTGCCTGAAGTCATCCGAGAGGAAATGGGCCGCCGGATGCATCAGCGGTACCCGTTGTTTCGCCCCCTCACCATGCTCGCCGGCTTCGGAGAGAAGCGAGCGGCATTTTGCCGCGATGTCTCCCGCGGTGGTTTGGGGCTGCTTCATAGAGGACCGATTAAGCCAGGTCGCGTCATCTTGTACATTTCGGATTCCGAGGGGGAGAAACAGGAAATATCAGCTCATATTCGATGGTGTCGCCTGGCCCACGAGGACTGGCATTTAAGCGGCGCGACCTTTGCCGATGTGTGGTTGGAGGAAATCTCCGCCAAGCGTATCTAATTGGATAGCGCCACTTTCCGGTGCAACTGCCGGACCCCAACGGCCTTGTGCCGTTGGTGAACCAGATGGAGGGCTATACTGGGCGACCGCCCCCGGAAACAACGTTTCTGTCCCTGGAACGCAAAATCGGGCCTTAACGGGAAAAAGGGATGGTAAACGCACACGGCAGGCTGGACGTGTAGGGATGTATGCACAAAGGTCTTAGTTGCCAAACCCGCCTCCGCCGGCACAGGGCCGGCGGGGATGCGACTGGCATGGTGAACATCAAATCCCCAACCTATTTTTGCCGTGATCCTAACGGACCCATTGCGGCTGAGCGTTTTCAGTCCCATGCATGCTGTCCAAGCTTCGTAATCATCTTTTCCCGTGAACGATCACGGGCGAAAAGTTTGCGGCGCGCGGCGCGGGCCTCTGCTTCCAGCCGCTGCTGCAGTCTCGCGAGTTCCGCGGAGAATTCCGGCCGCACAAGACCGTCCGCACCGGCTTGTCGTTGGATGCGACGGGCAAAAGATGGACTGGTCCTCGCAATCACCGGATCTTCGGCGGAGACAAAGCTCTGGCAAGTACCAGGATCTCCTTGACGCGCGCAGCGGCCCATGAGTTGTCGGTCCACTCGAGCGGAGTCATGCGGTTCACAGCCGATGACATGCAATCCGCCCAGCTCCGCCGCGCCGCCATGCAACGTGATGTCAGTGCCCCGGCCGGCCATGTTCGTAGCCACGGTTACCTTACCAACCCTGCCTGCCGCTGCGACAACGTCCGCCTCATCCGCGTCCTGTAGACCATTAAGAAGGTGACAGGAAATGTTCGCTGCTTCCAATTTCGCCGCCAGGGCCTGGCTGTCTTCAATGGTTCGTGTTCCGACCAGTATCGGTTGACCAGTCCGATGGATACGCTCGATATCTTTCACGATCGCAGACCATTTCAACTGCTGGTCCGCAAAGAATCGGGTCGGCAGCACGTGCCGCCGTGACGGTGTCCGCAAGGGTATCTTGACGACCGGCATACGGTACACTTGCCAGTATTCCTTTTCCACGCCCACGGCCGTGCCCGTTAATCCGCACATACCTTGGTAGAGACGCAGGTAACGCTGGCGGGAAATCCGTGCCAGCGATTCGTTCTCGGCGGTGATGTGAACGCCCTCCCGCGCTTCCACCGCTTGCCTGAGTCCATCGCGCCAGGAACGATTACCAAAAATGCGCCCCGTCTTCTCGTCAACCAGCATGATGTGATCGTTTTCAACCACGTAATCGACGTCACGTCTCAGTATCAGCTTGGCGTGTAAAGCTTGTTCGACATATTGGGACCAGGGACGCCCCAGGCCGGCACTTGGACGGAGGGCCGCGGCATCACGAATCTTTTTCGCACCGTACTCGGTCAGTTGGGTGATTTTCCAACGGGCGTCGAGCAGGTAATCGCGATTGACTTCCAGCTGGTCGGCCAAACGCATGGCATTCAAATAGAGGTCTGGATGCCGGGCCTTGTCCTGGGACGCGCCCGAGAGAATCAACGGTGTCACGGCTTCGTCGAGCATCACACTGTCCGCTTCGTCCACAATTGCGAAAGCCTGTCCACGTTGCAGAAGTGAAGCGACAGCAGCGTCCTGACCCCGCAACTGGTTTCGGTAGGCCGATCCCAGACGTTGCCGCGGCCGACTGAGCAGACGGAGTTGGTCGCGCAAATAGTCAAAACCGAATTCGTAGCCCGGTCCGTAGGTGATATCGCAGCCGTACGCGCTACGCTTTTGCTCGGGGGTGGCGTCCTGACGCAGCAGCCCTGCCGAAATGCCAAGCAGCGTCCAAGTTGGTAAGAGTTCCAGGTAGTCCCGTTCGGCCAGATAGGCGTTCACCGTCATCAGATGGACCCCGGCGCCGCAGAGGGAGAAGGCAGCGGCGGCGAGCGCGGCCGACAGTGTTTTCCCCTCGCCCGTCTGCATCTCGACAATGCTCTTGCGCGCCAGTGCCAGCCCGGCCGACAACTGGACGTCGTACAATTCGACCCCCAATGTTCGCCGCGAAGATTCGGTGACCAGCGCAAAACATGATATGACCATTGACCGATCGGCAGGTTCCTTGCCCGAGACGATTTCCCGCAGTTCCCGCATCGCGTCACGTAACTCGTGGTCCCCGCGCTGTCGCAGTCCATCCGCGCATTCCCGAATTGATTGTATCGTTCGTCGGTCGGCGACGGGCGGAGTTACAGCGCGAGGTCGCACTGCGTAGATTAGACCAGTCAGAGAACTAACAGTATCAATCATTGCTTTCAACAGTATGACGGACTTTGTTTGGTACGACGGACCGCGAAGTCCGTCTTGGGTGCGATTCCATTCCATGTCACCGTGTGATAGCCACAAATCGTTGCTCGTATTGGCGTTGCGATAACAGGCGTGAAATGGCGTTACCTGCCTTCAAGGCTGAAGGGAGATGTAGAATCCCCCCTGTTCGGACGCGTTCCCACGCGGTTCGCTGTCTTCCTCGCTCATCCGTGCTATCCGAGCCATCGGTGGTTTCTGTTCCCATTACCTCGTTCTCCGCCCAGATGGACCCATGGCCGACGGAGCAATCGGTCAGCAGGGACACGTTACCACGGATCTCACCGATGACACGGATCGGGTGGGATCCCACCGGCGGATACATCGAATAAGGCGATGGTGGCCAAGAGTCTATAATCAGGAGGTCTGATACCAACCCCGGTATCACGTTTTGGGATCAGGCCCGTCCGTCTTCCGAGTGTGTATTTTCAGTTTTCGCGACGGACTGGGAAGTCCGTCGTACGAGGGTGTCCTTTTGACAAGCTCATGTCTGGCAAGCAATCGGTCACGGTACGCTCACGCGTAATCTGTTCGTACTGCAGCAGCGTCCCAGTGGCCCGCTTCAATTCCACAAACGCCAACATGTGGTTGACTTGTGCCTGAACAAACTTGTTTTGTTCAACAGTGGCTCGCATCTGTGCGTCTAATAGATCTTCCAACACCAGGCTTGCTGATCGGTCTTCGCCGGGAAGGGTTCGCCACCGTTTATTCAGATACTCGACGTCTTCTTGGGCCGCGACCATGGCGTGGTATTTGCCCTGCATTTCACGGTACGTAGTCCGCAATTCGCCGACCGCGACGTCGACTTCCGATACAATGTGCCTGGCGGTCGCGTCCAACTCGCTTTGCACCCGTTGCAGCTCCAGTCGACGGCGATCGTGCACGGAGCGAGCGCGGCGTCGAGACCACGGCAGTTCGAACTGCAGTCCAACTGAGGCTCCTGGTTCACCGACTGAGAACTGGTTGGCCAGCGACTCGCCCACGTTGCCGCGAGCTGCCAATCCTTGCACATAGGTCTCGGCCACAAGGTCGATCGTGGGCAACAGTTCGTTCTCCGAGACGCCCAGTCGCACGGAAGCGGCTCGCACCTTGTCAAGTGCGACCTCCATTTCCGGGCGGTGTTCGAGCGCGGCGCGGCGAACGTCTTCAAGTGGGACCGGTGACCGGTACGGCCGAGGCGTGTCGCGGGGAACAAGTTCGCCAGGCTGAGCCGGGGACAGTGCCGGATAACCGACCAGGGCTCGCAGCCGCGTTTCCGCGTTGCGAATGTTCTGGTCGGCTCGGGCCAGTTCGGAGTAGCGGGCTGCCACGGCTGCCCGTGCCCGCATCAGTTGACTCTGTGTGGCGTCAATCGCTTGCCGTGCCCGCAACTCCGCGTGGATATCTCGAGCTTGGGTGTATAGTTGCCGCTTCTGTAACAGGGAAGCACGCTCGAAGTAAACCTGCCAATAGGCGCGGTTGACTTTGATCAACTGTTGCTGGAGTTCGGCGGACAACTCACTGTCGGCCACGGCGGCGTCGATCTGAGCCAGCACCGTCGGCGCTGTGTTATACTCGCGCCCAGCGCCACGCAGCAACGGCTGCGTGAAGCCTAATACCAGTCGCGAAAGACCTTGTTCCCGCGGGGAAAAGAATTCGGAATTATTGTGTTTGTAGCCGACCTCTTGCGACCCTTCGATCGTGCTCCCTAATCTGTTCCGGCGCCGCACACCGGCGGACGAGTTCCAGTGCTCTTCACGGAATCGAGGCGGACCGCCGGTGGTCAGTTCAGATCCCACCGGGTCGCTCGGACGATCAAAACTGTGTTCCATGAACGTCTGCAGATCGAATTCCGAGTCCTCTTCCGCGATGCGTGTCTCTTCGATCAGCGGTATGCGGCTGATTGCCTGGATCCGTGGCGAAAGCTCGAGCGCGTCGAGGATCAAGCCGTCAACATTTACCGGTCGTGCCGAATCGGGCGACTGTAACGGGTGTGTCACTTGGTGTGCCCACCACGGCTCAAAGTTCGGCGGCATCTGAATGTCCGGCAACCCCGGTGGCCCGGGCGGTGGCGATTGATACACGGCGCCACTGTCGGAGACCCGTGGCCGCCGAGCCGCCGGGGGGATTGCTTCGTCGCCGGTTGGATTGCCGACAGGGACCCTTTGGCGTTGGGTGACGACACGTTGTCGAGCCTGAGGCGGCAACGGCATGTCGCCGGCCGTTTCGGTCGCCGCCCGGACCTCTTTCGTCGCCGGGACACGTGCATGCCTCGTCGGCACAGGGCAACGTGGCGTAACCGGACGCGAGCAGCCGGTGCTAGGGTAAACTTGTGCCTGTACTGCAAGAGGAAGGCAGGTTAGAGCAACGGCGAGTACGAACGTCAGCGCACCGGAGCACGGACGCCGGCGGTATGCGGCTTTCCAAAAAAAGTCCGTCAAGTGCCGGTGAAACATCCGTGTCCTTTCAGCCAATGCAGCCGTCGATTCTTCCTGGGCGCCTCGAAATCCCGCATGACGACCTTGCGAGTCCGTCGCCTCGCTAGGTCGGGCTATATCCAGTACACATTCGATTTGATTCCGCCGCCAATTACGGGGCGCGCATTTGAATGGTCCGCGTGTGCACCTTCGCTTACATGCGCCATATATGTACTTCGGACATGGACTTCTCGTCCCCGAGCTTCTTCGCATGCTGCGCTCATGGCCGCAAAACCCGCGCATTCGGAATATATTTCAGGCGGTTGAATTTTTCCGGGTGGAAGGTTGCCCGACGCAAGCCGTCCTCCCGTTGGTCGGACTCGCGGCGGAGAAAGTCATCCGCGACCGGTATATTTCGCACAGTACGACGGACCTCGCGGTCCGTCGGGCGGGATGAAAGAAAAGCCGGTTGTGTTTTCAGTTTCCGCGACAGACTGGGCAGTCCGTCGGGCGGGCTGAGCAACGGACTGGCACGTCCGTCGTTGTTTCCTGGGTTTACCGCGGAAAAAGCGAAATACTGGGGGCGCCCCGGTGGAGTGATACGGGTTCTGTCGATTGGAGCGGCGAATTGACGATCGCGTCTGGCGTGTCGATCAAAGTCCTTCTGACCAGCCCGTTACCCGAGCGATTGTGAACTAGTCTTTCAATGGTGCCCCCTTCTCAGAAGGGTTCGATTGAACGGGAACTGCGCGCTGACTTCCTTTTGCATGATTTTCACCAGGAAAGACGAACAGCTTCTCGGTTGTTGAAACACAGAATTCAAGGCTGCTTATGAACAAGAATTCCTGGTTCCATACGGCACGCCGCGCCATTGCTGATGTTATCGCTGACGCTGATTTGCGAATCAAGTTCCATCATGCCCGGCAATCCTCCATTCGGCAACTCGATCTGGGGCGCATGGAAGAGCGAGTGATGCTAAGTGCCACCCCACCGGCGGC
>JBNJEM010000154.1:0-12963 GCA_051745935.1 Planctomycetota bacterium | reverse complement strand
ACGGGTTCAAATTCGATCCACCTGGACACGACCTGAAACCAGGGCTTTTCCAGCGTCTGGGTCGTTCGAAGGGCGCGAAACGCTTACACTTTGAGTTAATACTCTTCTTGCGAGCCTCGTGTATTTCGCTGATAATGACCTGATCGCCTCCATGTCTGCAGGCGGACTAACACACCGCCTTTTAAGGAATTTGCAAAAACACGCAGGTTGTTTGCCTGTTTTCGTCCGTCAAGAAGGGGGAACTATCGCTTTTTGCTTGTAACGGGGCTGGGAAAGGTCGCGTCGCGTGGGTACAAGTGACAAAGGGCCTCACGTTACTGTCTTGCCCCTGTCCGCCTGCATCGATGATCAATGGCACGCGAGTGACACTTTCCATGTCGCGCATTCGCGTGCAGCAAGCGTACCTGCCCCCTGAGACCTCTGTTTTTGAATCGGATTAGGAGGAGCCTTCTTTACCATGAAAGCACGAAGTACCACATTCGCAACGCTTCTGTTGCTGGCCGCGTGGGCCGGCACGGTCTCGGCCGGGGAAAACCTCGCGGCTCGATTCGAGGGCGAACTGTCGGCGTTCCTGGGAAAGCCGCACTTCGTCTTACGACAACTGTATGGTATGGACAAGAAAGAGGAACGCGGTGGACGGAACATCATTACCGCGTGGGACGGGACGGTGCTGGCCTTCGACGGGCCGCGCGTCCGCCGAAGCGCCGATGGCGGCGAGACGTGGAGCGAGCCGATCGAGATCGGCCCGAAAGCTAACGGCTGCAATGCCGTGGTGGACGAGGCCACCGGGGCCGTGATGCTGATCCATCCAGACGGCCACCGCTTGATCAGCAGCGACGCCGGCCAAACGTGGAAGGAGGAGGCGATTACAGTCCACCCCAACCTGATCGAGCACGGCTCGTCGGAGAAAAAGAATCTAGACGCCGGGTGCATGCAGCCGGGGGTTACGCTGCTGTTCGGCGATCACAAGGGACGGCTGCTGATGCCGGTCCGGTGGATTCCCTCCAACGCGCTGCCGTGGCGGCCTTACATCTACAACACGGCCATCTACAGCGACGACCACGGCAAGACCTGGCGGACGACTGCCCCCTTTCCCGTGTTTGGTACGGGAGAAGCGGCGCTGGCGGAGATTTCCGACGGACGGATCCTCTACAGCAGCCGGGAGCACATGAGCCGGGGCAACCGGTTCTTCGCCTGGAGCCACGACGGTGGTGAACGATGGATTAATTTCTGGCGATCGGACATCCTGCCGGACGGCGCGCGCGGCACCTCCTACGGCTGCATGGGCGGACTGATTCGGCTGCCGGTCAAGGGACGCGACATATTGGTCTACTCGAACCTCGACACCGACCAAGGCGTGATGCCGCCGGTTCAACAAGCGGGGGCCTCGCGGGGCGGGGGACGCGAGAAGATCACCGTCTGGGCCAGCTTCGATGGCGGCGATACCTGGCCGATCAAACGGCTGGTTTTTGACGGTCCTAGCGCGTATTCCAACCTCGGCGTGGGCCGTCCCGGCACGTCGAGCGGAGGCCGAATTCTCCTCTCCTTTGAAGGCGGTGAGGCGCATCGGTACGCGGGCATCCACGTGGCGGCCTTCAACCTCGGTTGGTTGTTGGGCGGCGAGAAGACGGGCCACGGCGAAGTGCCCACATGGGCGACGAAATAGTGGCCAAATCGGCGCCGGGCAGGAAGCGTACCGATTCAAAGAGACCAAGGTGCGGGTTATGAGCCGATGAAAGTCTGGTGCCGGTCGGTGCGTGTTTTTTATCGTGTGTTTGTGTTGGAGCGTGCTTAGCATATTTCAGGCGGTTGGATTTTTTGGGGGAAAGCTGCCCGACGCAAGCCGTCCTCCCGCCCGGCGGACTCGCGGCGGACAAAATCATCCGCGACCGCTATAATCCAGGCTGCCAAGCTGAAGCCAAGTTGAGCGTCGACTCGATTGGCTGTCAAACCGGCCAGCTTGGATCGAGTTATGGTTGAGCTATCAGTTGAGGTGGACGACTGCCCCGAAACCGGAGCCCCGGACCGGCCTGCCAAGGAGATAATGGATGCGGAACATTCGAATCAAGACTTGCGCGTTGACAATGCTTATTGCTGTGCTGGCAGGGAGTGCCTTGACGGGCTGCAGGGGTAGCCGTGAGCGAGTCGGAAACTCCGGCGGGGCAGCGGCCGGTGACGGAAAACCGAGAATCGCGCTGATCATGAAATCGCTGGCAAACGAATTCTTTGCGACGATGGCCCAGGGGGCCCGGCGGCATCATGAGCAGCACGCCGACGACTACGAACTGATCGTCAATGGCATCAAGGATGAGCGCGACCTGAACCAGCAGGTCAGCCTTGTGGAACAGATGGTCGCTCGTGGGGTCGATGCGATTGTCATTGCTCCAGCGGATTCAAAAGCGCTGGTCCCCGTGCTCAAGCGGGCGCGGAACGCCGGTGTGGTGGTGGTCAACATCGACAATAAGCTGGACGAGGCAGTGCAACGGGACGTGGGGGTCGACATCCCGTTCGTTGGCCCGGACAACCGTGCGGGCGCGCGGATGGTGGGCGAGTACTTGGCCAAGCAGCTCAGCGAGGGCGATCCGGTCGCAATCCTGGAAGGGATCAAGACCTCGTTTAACGGTCAGCAACGCCGCAAAGGTTTCGAGGACGCGATGAACACTGCGGGGGCTCGGATCGTCGAATCGCAGTCGGCTCAGTGGGAAACCAATATCGCCAACCGCGTCACCTCGGCGATGGTCAACGAGCATGAGGATCTGAAGGCGATTTTGGCAGCCAACGACAGCATGGCGCTCGGAGCACTCTCAGCCGTAAAATCAGCCGGCAAAGCTGGCGAGACATTGATCGTCGGCTTCGACAACATCTCGGCCGTTCAGGACGCGATTCGCGAAGGAGAAATTCTGGCCACTGCCGATCAACACGCCGATCAGCTCGCCGTCTACGGCATCGAGTACGCCCAACGGATCCTTGACGGTGGGAAACCGGAGGACAAGCAGACGCCGGTCGATCTGATCACCGCCGAGGATTTCTCGAAATGACGGACGCGGATACGGACCCACGGTCAACCCATCCCGTGTTTTCGCTCCGGGGGCTCGGTAAGCGGTATGCGACCTGGGTGCTGCGGGACGTGGACCTGGACATCTATCCCGGAGAGGTTCATGCACTGATCGGTGCCAACGGGGCGGGCAAGAGCACGCTGGTGCGTATCGTCAGTGGCCTCGTCCAGTCGGATGCCGGCTCAATGACCCTCACCGGAAAGCCGTACTCGCCACAGGGCAAGGCAACGGCCGAGCGAGCTGGGATCCAGATCGTCCAGCAGGAGCTGAATCTGATCGGAACGCTGACGGTGGCGGAAAACTTGATGCTGAACCGCCTGCCACGCCGGCTGGGCGTTATTTGTCAAGGTCAGCTCGATTGCCGGGCGCGGGAGGCCTTGGCGTTGGTTGGACTGGCGGACCTGGATCCGAGGACACCGATCGACAAACTAGGCGTGGGCCAGCAGCAGCTCGTGGAGATCGCCGCCGCCCTGGCCCGACAGTGCTCAATCTTGGCGTTGGATGAACCCACCGCGGCGCTGACTGGTCCACAGGTGGATCAGCTATTTGAGCAGATTCGACGGCTGAAGCAAGCGGGGGTCGCGGTCATCTACGTGAGTCACCGCATGGAGGAGATCCGGCGGATCGCCGACCGGGCATCGATCTTGCGAGATGGCCGCTTGGTCGCTACACGCCCGGTCTCGGAACTGTCCGTTGACCAGATTGTCCAGTTGATGGTGGGCCGGGAAGTAATCGCTGAATCCCGACCTCGAGAACACCGGCTTGGCGAGGTCGCCATGCGGATCAATGGACTCAGCCGTGGCGGCGCGGTGCGGGATGTGACTCTTGCTGTCCGTCGCGGCGAGCTGCTGGGACTGGCGGGACTGATCGGCTCCGGCCGAACCGAGCTGCTGCGTGCCGTCTTCGGAGCCGATCGTGCGGACCACGGATCGGTGCGCGTCGGCGGAGGAAGACCACGACGGTTTCACCATCCAGCGGAGGCGGTACGAGCGGGAGTGGCAATGATCCCCGAAGATCGCAAGCAGCACGGGCTGATGTTGCCGTGCTCGGTGCGGGAAAACGTCACGCTCGGCAGTCTGGCCCGCTTCGCAAGACGATGGATCGGCTGGGTGCATCGACGCGGCGAGGCGGAGGAGGCGGCGCGTCAAACAGCGGTCATGGACGTTCACTGCGAATCGATCGAGCAGCGCGTCGCGTGGCTCAGCGGCGGCAACCAGCAGAAGGTGCTGATCGCACGCTGGCTGCTTCATGACGCGGAGGTGATCCTGTTCGATGAGCCGACACGCGGCATCGATGTTGGCACCAAAGCTGCCATCTACCATCTGCTAAACGATCTCGCCGCCCGCGGCAAGGCTTTGGTCGTAGTCTCCAGCGATCTCCGCGAGCTAATGAGTATCTGCGACCGGATCGCGGTGATGTCCGCCGGGCGGATTGCAGCTACATTTGATCGCGGGGAGTGGACCCAGGACAAGATCATGGCGGCCGCCATCAGCGGCTATCTTCAGCGTAAGACGGGACAACATGAACACTGAACCGACCCCACTATCGTCCCAACAGAAGACGCACAAACGCCGGGTTGGCGGCGGCTTCGCGGCGGCAGGCGACTACCTCGGCATGCTCGGCGTCCTGCTGGCAGTGGTTGCACTCTTCAGCATCCTCAGCGAGAGTTTTCTCACCTCCCGGACGCTGATGACCGTGGCGAATCAATCGCCGGATCTGATCGTGATTGCCGTGGGGATGACGTTTGTCCTGATAACGGCGGGGATCGATCTCTCCGTCGGCTCCGTTATGGCGCTCTCCGGCTCCTTGTTGGGAGTCGCCATGGTCGACTGGGGTTGGGGACCCGCCCAGGCAATGCCACTCTGCATCGCGGGTGGACTGGTGTGCGGATTGATCAACGGCTTCCTGGGTGTCAGCTGGTCGATCCCCACATTCATTGTGACGCTGGGAATGCTGGAAATGGCCCGAGGCGGAGCCTATCTGATCACCGATTCGCAGACCAAGTACATCGGCTCGGAAATCGAAACGGTCGGCGCGCCCATCCCGGGCGTGGGACTGTCGCCGGCCTTGTTCATCGCGGTCGCGGTGGTCGTTCTCGGTCAGGCGGTACTGAGCCGCACGGTGTTCGGGCGGCACATGATTGCCGTGGGGACGAACGAGCAAGCGGTGCGGCTGTCGGGGATTGACCCGCGGCCGGTGAAGGTGGCGGTGTTTGCGATCTCCGGGATGCTGGCCGGACTGGCCGGCGTATTCCACGCTTCGCGTCTGGCCTCGGCGAATCCCAACGCGGGCGTCGGTCTGGAGCTTTCGGCGATCGCGGCGGTAGTCATCGGCGGAACCAGCCTGATGGGTGGACGCGGATCGGTCGTGAACAGTTTCTTAGGGGTCCTGATCATTGCGGTCCTGCAATCAGGATTGGCACAAGTCGGTGCTTCGGAGCCGACAAAACGGATCATCACCGGCGCGGTGATTGTGGCCGCGGTGATCATCGACGCCTGCCGCCATCGGCTGGCCGGAACCAATGGCTCAGGGCAGCCCTAGATGGACAGCCGCACGTTGGCTGGACCGATAAAGTCGCGATCGGTAAACACTGTACTGATGTTGGTGTACGGACCGGACGTGACATTGGCGTTGGCGCCGTTGACCCGGCCGCCATGCGCGGCGTAGTAGAGAAATCCGTCGGTTTTCGCTGCGGTAGCCGTTCACGGGTGCCGCTACATGACCTGGACACGCAAGGCCTCCATGGATGCCACGGGCTTGTCCCGTGGTGGTTCACGCTCGCCGCTACAAACCGGCCAGACACACCACGCCTGCCCGTCGGTAGCGTGGAACGTAACGGACCACGGGACAAGCCCGTGGCATTTGCGCCTCGAAAAGCCTTTCCTCAATATGTGCAACGGACGTGCGAACGTCCGCGGACATTAGTCTTTTGCTCGTGAACGGTTACTCGCTGCGAACGCCAAAAACCCCATCAGCATCCGATGCGCCGTGCCGGGCTGGGTCAGGAACAGGTTGGCGTGCAAATGCGCCGGGCTATTGCAAGTGTACCACCAGTTATCGCCTTCCGCTCGCGGCATTTTAAAATAACGCAAGTAGACCTCGTGTCGGCCAACCGGAAGTCCGGACACCGTGATGTTCAGGCGCTGTCCCCCTTTGCGTGTCCGATTCTCGAAGAAGCCGTCCTCGGTCCATTGCCGCGGAAGGCATGGAGAGACTAACCACAAAGAGCACGGAGGGAATATCGAATATCGAGCAAGGAATGTCGAATGATGAAGTTGGGCGGAACAGTGATCAACACGGGTGAACTATCATCTCTCCGAAGGCTGTGTCCTCTGGGGTTGAAGCAGGCCCCGCCGTTACATAAAACACGACCGGAAGAGCCCGTTTCAACCTTGTCCGTCGAAGAGCGTGGGACGCGATGAAATGCAAGACTCGGGAGGATTGCATTCTCCGATGTATGCAATGCTGGGGTAAACAGACTGAGCCGCACTGCGAAAACCCGGATTGATAACAACGATCGCGTCATCTCTCCGGCCGCGTTGCCTGAACTGAAGTGTTTACAGGCAATTGCGCCAAGCACTTCGGCTCTGGCCGATGTGTTCCTCGATCTTCAGACGACGATTGCGCTGGCGATTTGCCGTATTTGTACGCCGAAAAAGGGAGCCCTAACCATGCTGCGTGTTTTTACAATCGCCCCATGCGTGTTGGCGTTGTTGGCCTCTGCCGCGGCGGTGGCGTGTGCTGAACAGGTCATACCGCTGTTGGACGATACACGGTTTGAGCGCGGGTTCACTGTGTGGTCGCCCGAGCCGGGCAGTCACGTGTCGCAGGGGGGGATCCGCCCGCGGCCACGCGAAGACGGGCCGGTGTGGGGGTTGGCGCAGTGGCACAGCCGGTTCACGCTGGCGGAGGCCGAGCGAACGGAGCGGGACGATGGCTCGGTCCGGTACTTCGACGGGGCGAAGTCGGTCGTGTTTTTTCCACGGGATGCGGATGCCGACCTGGCGTTGGGCTTGGACGGGGCGACCGAATACCGGCGAAAGGCGCCCGCCCTGGGCGATCCCTGGCCGCATCTGCTGGCCGAGCGTTCGCTGGCGGCGTGCCCGCGGTTGACCGGGCTGGAGACGCTGCGGTTTTCCATCCGGTACCGGCTGGTGCGTGTCCGGCTTGAGGAACCGCCCGGGCACGATCCGCGTCGCCACACGGCCCAGTTTGTGTTTTATATCACGGTGCGGAATCGCAATCGCCAATCGCCCGGTTTCGGCGATTATTACTGGTTCGGTGTGCCCATGTACGATGCCCGCTACCGCCTTCCCCGGGAACACAAGGCCAAGGACCTGGGCTCGGACCGCAAGCCGGCGACGGGCAAGTTCATCTTCAATCCCGGCGGGGAGGTCTATACGTCGCAAAGCGCGCACGACGGCGATTGGGTTACGATCGAAAGGGACCTGCTGCCGTTGGTGCGCGAGGGGCTGGAGACGGCCTGGCAGCGCGGCTATTTGCGCGATTCACGAGATCCGGCCGATTATGGCCTGGGTGGCATGAACACCGGGTGGGAAGTGACTGGCTGCTGGAACGTCGAGATGCAGATCGACCGGTTGCGACTGGAGGCCGTGCCGAAAAAGCCGTGACTGGTAGCCACGCCGATCACTAAAGGAAGGGCTCCCACCCCCCACCCTCACCGTCCTGGTTCACCGTCATCGTCTTGACCCCGGGCCAAGTCCCAACATGCCGGTGGAGTCGGCCGTCGACACTCCGGTTGACCCGATTGCCTTTGCCGCCGGACCGGTCAAAGTCAAATATGGCGGGAACGCTCGGAATAACTGCGTCTCGCCGAAGCTCGAGCAACTGGTGGACGCAGAGGACAAGACCGTGGCCAGCATGACCGGGCAGATTACAACGGATTTCGAAGACGGACTCTACATTGTGAACTCAGCCCAGTGCCAGGCGGCCGCCGGATTCCTGAACACTCGCTCGCGCATTGATTTGGCTGACGTAACAATTGAATGCCAAAACGATTATGCACTCGAGGATATCCCGTACTTCGAGTAGTCGTCAAATTCGCGCTGCAATTCGTCCTTTGGCAGCGGCAGTTCGTCGGAGTACGGCAGCCACGCGGTTTCCCAGATGAACGGCCCGGTGCATCAATGCCACGGTCTTTCCCGTGCCAGCGGACCCGGTGATGTTCATCGATCCCTTGGTCTTCCAGGTGACCAGCTTTCGCTGATACGGGTGCAGGAAGATTCGCCATTCCTCCAGCGGGCCTTCCAAGATCTTCTTCAGCTCCTCTTGCCCCGCCACCAACACCAAGTCGAAGTTGGGCGTCTTCTGCATCCTGCATATTCGTGAAATCGCCGGGCGCTGGGCCAAGGGCCCGCGCCAAGGTAGCCTAGAACCCGCGGGCCGCCTCCGGCGACCGGAGGACTAGGTGCGTGGACGCCCGCGATAACCGTTTTCCGCTCAGCAGAGCCTAGCGGCCTGAAAGCCCGCGCGAAATCACGGTCAAACGACGGGCCAACGGGATGTGGGCCAAGACCGGTTTTGTGCGGGCTCCGGAAGCAGCTTTTGGCTCACCAACTCGCCCCGACAAGCTACGATTAGCTGGACAGCGCCACTTTGCGGCCATGAAAGGGCATAAATCGTATTTCTCTCGGGAATTTACGCCACCGGGACAAGCCCGGTCGCGGCAAGGCCTTGCGACAAAACGGTTTACGAACTTCAATATCCTGAAAGTGGCGCTGTCCAATTGGGCATGGTAACGTCGCGGAAAACCACATTTCAAGGAGCAAACCTGATGCGTTGTAATCGCTTGGCATCTGCTTTTACCGCTACATTCGCGCTGACGATCATCTTCACGACGAACGCGTCGGCCCAGACAAAACTGCTACGCTTCCCCGACATCCACGGCAACCACGTGGTCTTCTGCCACGGCGGTGACCTGTGGCGTGCCCCGGCCAAAGGGGGAACCGCCGTTCGCATCACGGCCCACCCTGGCCAAGAGCTTTTCCCTAAGTTTTCGCCGGACGGAAAAACCATTGCCTTCACGGCCCAGTACGACGGCGACGAGCAGGTGTACGTCGTGCCGGCCGAAGGGGGGAACCCGCGACAACTGACGTATTATCCCGCCCGCGGACCGCTCGCGCCGCGATGGGGCTACGACAACCAAGTCTACGGTTGGACACCGGATGGTCAGGCAGTGCTTTTCCGCTCGCTGCGAGACGCCAATAGTGGCAGTGTTTTGACAGCCCTCTATACCGTTAGCATGGACGGCGGACTGCCCGTTAAACTTCCGATGCCGACCGCCGGCGCGGGTGATTTTTCTCCCCGCGGCAAACAAATCGTCTACAGCCCCTTGTTCCGTGATTTTCGTACATGGAAGCGCTACGAAGGTGGATGGGCTCAGAACCTATTGCTGTTCAATCTCAAAACTCACGACTTTGAAAAGATTGCCCTGAGCAAGCGGACGGAGCGAGACCCGATGTGGATCGGCCGCCACGTTTACTTCGTCTCCGACCGCGCTGGAGTTCTGAACCTGTACAAGTACGCCATTAAATCCGACGCCGTGACGCAGCTCACGCACTACGATAAGTGGGATGTCCGCTGGGCCAGCTCCGACAGTCGTAGCCGCATTGTCTATGAACGCAACGGCGAATTACAGATCTACGACACCAAGACCGATAACAATCGCAAGATCTCGATTGATGTTCCACAAGAGGGACTGGCCATGCGTCCTTCTTATTATTCGGCCGAGGAGAACATCGAGGACTTCGAGCTCAGTCCGAAAGGAAACCGGGCTTTGTTTGTTGCCCGCGGCGACATTTTCACAGTTCCGATCGAAAAAGGTCCGACGCGGAATCTCACCAACTCCTCGGGAGCTCATGACAAGTGGGCCCGCTGGTCCCCGAACGGCAAGAAGATCGCTTTTATCTCCGACCTGGATGGCGAAGATCAAGTCTATCTTATCGACCAGGACGGACGCGGCGAGCCCGAGCAGCTGACGACTAAAGTCCGGGGCATGCTCTACGCCCCGGAATGGTCGCCGCACGGAAAGCGGCTGGCGTTTTCCGACAAAGATGGCAAGCTGTATGTCATCGACGTCGCGCACAAAAACGTACTGGAAGTGGCTGACGAAAAACGCGGCTTGCTCCGCGACTATACCTGGTCGCCCCGCGGTGGCTATCTCGCCTTCTCGCTCCGGGACGAATCCGAAATGAGTTCGCTCTACATTTGGAGCGTGGCCGACAAGAAGCTACGTCGGATCACGGGCCATTACGTTGATGAATACGCGCCCGCTTGGCATCCGAACGGAGATTATCTCTTCTTCCTGGCCGCGCATCAATTTGCCCCGCAAATCAGTTCCATCGAGTGGAACTATGCTGGTAATCGTCAAGTTGGCGTATTCGCGCTCGCGCTCCGCGAGGATGTGGCCAACCCCTTCGCCCCGGAGAGCGATGAGGTGGTGATCCCTGACAAGGACAACGACAAGGAAGTGAAGAAGCAACCAAGGAATAAGGAAGTATCCGACGAGGCATCGGAGTCGAAAGACCGTGACAACAACGCTGGAGACGAACAACCAGAACCCGTGGAAATCGAGTTCGACGGACTCGCTGACCGCCTGATTCGCGTGCCCGTCGAGGCGGAGAACCGCCACGGCCTCTCCGCTGTGAAAAACAAACTTCTCTTCATCGAGCGCGGCGCCCCGTTCTACGGGCGAGACAGCTACGCTAAAGCCGCACTGAAAGTTTTCGAGATCGCGGAACGGAAGGCGTCCACGCTCGCCAGCAATATCGGTGGATATGCCCTTTCCTCCGACGGTTCCAAAATCCTGGTGCGGCAGGGAAATGCTTATCATCTTATTGATCCCAACCCGAAAGCGAAGGAAAAAAAGACGGTCTCCACAAGCGACCTGATGATGGATCGTGTTCCGGCCGAGGAATGGGCGCAGATATTCGACGAGGTGTGGCGTCGCTTTCGCGATTTCTTTTATGTCCAGAACATGCACGGCTACGACTGGGAGGCGATCGGTGAACGGTATCGAGCCTGGCTTCCCTACGTCGCACACCGCAGCGACCTTAACTACGTGATTGGTGAAATGATCGCCGAACTAAACGTGGGCCATGCCTATATCCAGGGCGGGGACTACGAAATCCCTGATCGGCCCAAAGTTGCTCTCCCCGGGGCTCGCTTTGAGCTGGACAAAAAATCAAACCTGTATCGCTTCGCCAAGGTATTCCGTGGCGAAAACGCAGAGCCGAAGTATCGAGCTCCGCTGTCTGCCGTAGGCGTGGACGTCTCCGAAGGCGAGTATGTCCTTGCCATCGACGGCGAAAAACTGAAGGGCGACGACAATCCCTACCAGCTTCTACAGCACAAGACGGATCCCGTCACGCTCACGGTGAACAACAAGCCGAGCATGAAAGGCGCCCGTCCAGTCAAATATGAGCCCGTCTTCGACGAGTCGAAGCTACTTTATCTTGATTGGGTCAAAAGCAATCTGCGGCGTGTCGACAAGGACACGAAAGGCCGTGTCGGCTATTTGCATCTTCCCGACATGGGTGCCGATGGGATTTACGAGTTCATCAAGTGGTTCTATCCTCAAATCCGCAAGCAAGGACTCATCGTCGATGTCCGCGCGAACGGTGGTGGAAACGTCTCTCAGTGGATTATTGAACGGCTAGACAATAAACTGCTCGGCACCCGTTTCGGGAGCATGAGCGAGGAGCCGGGCACATATCCGGATGTCGTCTTTCATGGTCACATGGTCTGTCTCCTTAACCAGAATTCGGCCTCCGACGGCGATATCTTTCCCTACCGCTTCCGTCAGGCCGGACTCGGCCCGCTAGTCGGGATGCGTTCCTGGGGCGGCGTGGTTGGAATTTCCGATCGCGGCCCCCTAATCGACGGCGGAAAAGTATACGTCCCCCTCTCGGCGACGAACGCCCCCACAGGGCAATGGATCATCGAAGGACACGGCGTGGATCCCGACATTGAGATCGAAAACGATCCCAAATCCGTGATCAAGGGGAAGGATCCGCAACTCCAGCGTGCCGTCAAGGAAGTCCTCACACGTATCAAGAAAGATCCCAAGCAGCTCCCCGACCGCCCGGCGGATCCCGTGAAGACTGAGTAAAAAGCGAGAGGGATTATTACGGTAAGCGACGCAGAAGGACCACTCTGATTCCCAGCGGCGGTGTGCGCCGCGCCAGGCTACGACCGAACGATCGGCGTCGGCCACACAAGGGAACGCACGGTCGCGCACGTGGCCGCCTGACGCCGAGTTTAGGGGCCGTGGCGGCGGAGGTACCAGCGGGGCAACGGGAGCAACGGGAGCAACGGGAGCAGACACTCTGATTCTTGGTGTGAATTTGCGGGGTTTGTCAAGGATTCTGGCACGGGGAAGGCAAGCGAAAAGGCCAGTGCACGGAAGAACCGTGGCAACCGCGAGGGCATCGAGTCACCAGAGCGAGGGGAAGCACGCGAGAAGTAAGCAGCTGAACCGATACGTGGCCCGAACAGCGCGCACTGCGACAACAGGCTGGCGTCGGCGTCAAAACATGACGAGGTTGCGTCAGCGTCGTTGGGAGAGCAACGCGTTTAGCCAGCCACGGACCGGTTCGTACAACCGTGGGAATGACCAGCCGGAACGCGAGCCGGGAGAGGTTCGCTACTTGAACACCCGGCGGCTGGCCGACGCGCCCTTCAGGTGGGACGCCTCCATCCGCTCCGCCACATTCCCGAGTGATGAACACGATCCCACGGCATGACAAAACAACTCGTCATACTGGTCCACCGTGTCCAGCCAGACCGCTTCCTCGATCGCCATGTGATCCAAGATCGAGGCCAAATCCTTGGGGATCGTTGATCGCTCGCCGGAGCGTAACATGCGGGCCGTCCAATCGAGCAGCCG
>JBNJEM010000153.1:0-12997 GCA_051745935.1 Planctomycetota bacterium | reverse complement strand
TATCTCGCCAGGCAGGCTCCAATCAGTATATCGCAAACACCGGCATGTCACCATGACGGTTCGCCACGCCCGGTCCGGCGCTGGGCGTCCCGGCGGGCCCCCCGCTCATCGCCCTGCATCTGGTAGACTTCGAAGTACGCATTCGGAGATGTTGACGTGGGATAGACACGGTGGAATCCAAGCCGACGGTTCGTTCGAAAACGATCGATCAGGATGTAATCGATCTGATACTCTTCAGCGATCTTCTCCAACTCCTCATCCGACCAGCGCCCCAATCCACCTCGAATAACCTCCGGTGTGTAGACCTCGCGCAGCAACCGCCACCAACGTACGACGTTTTGTGGATCCTGAGGAATATCCTTCCAGCATGCCAGTTCCGCGCGACCGGCGTACCACTTGAATGTTTGCTGATTTCGTGGCGTCAAAAAGCGGCTCGTTGACGGAGTCTGGTGTCGAATCCACCGGCAGACGCGACGCCATGCGCGGTAATGGTCGCGCATGCGGGTGGCCCCATGTCGTTCGGCGGGGCGAGACTGGGTCTCCGCCCTGGGCCGGAAATCGATCTGCTGCCTCGCGAACCGGCCGCCCAACCACGTGGCCGCCACCACCAGCAGCAAGGCCCAGGCGCTCCCCGCCCAACGCGGTCGCGACAGGGCTACCTTGCGGATGGCCACCCCGCCCCCGATCGCCACGGCCACGGGCAAAGCCACGTCGGCCAGCCGGAACCAGTACAGCTTGAGCAGCCGTGCCGCCAACTCTCGATCAAAACTCGCTAACCCGTCAATGGCAACGCCAACCAATGAGATCATGAGGGAGGCCATGGCAAATTGATTGAGCGGCCACCACCGGGGGCGATCTCGCAGGTACCAGCCGACCCCGATCCACGTCATCAGAAGCACGCCGAACAGCAGCATTCGTTGCGGTGCGAATTCATGGAACACGAGGTGATGAGGGAGTCGTCCGAACACGTAGATCTGATTCGCGGCTTCAATGACCGCCGGCGCGGCACCCCTTGACATCCTTAACGCGGGAACCAAGCCCACGAGTGATACGCATCCCCCCGCCACCAAAGCCGGCATCATGCTCGACAATCGGCTCTGGTTTCTACCGCTCAGCAGCCAGCAAATGGCCGCTGCCACCACACTCCATCCCCCCACTAATACATGCAGCGCCGACGCCGCGCCCAACCATAGCCATACGGCCCGCCACTGCCCAAGCACAAGACTCCGCAATCCGAACAAGACCAGCGGGTAGGCGAGGGCTTTTGCTTCAATCCCTCCCACCGCCCACTCGCCCGCTAAATGGAACCGCTCGATCAATAACAGAACCAGGGCGGCGGTGCCAAGACTGGCGAAGCGCTGGGGCAGCACCGACCAACTTAAACGTTGCCAAGCCGTCGCGAACAGGCTCCAGGCAATCAAACGCCCAATCCAAGCTGCCGTGGGCAACGAGCTAAAGAGGGTAATCCATCCAAAAAGCCAATAAAAGGCAACATGGGGGTATAACGAGTCCAAAAACACGTCCTCACCACACCAGGACGGATTCCAGTAGTGCTTGGCCTTGGTTAGATAGTGGGCCTCGTTAACGTCCGGCGGAGGGGTGCCCGCGTACACGAACACCAACCCCAGAATCGCGACGATCTCCAGGAGCACGGCCGCCCTGGACGGTCGGGAACCAAAATCAAACGCCGCATTGTTCGATATCCGGGGTTCCACTGCCAATGTCCTACCTGAAGTACCGTTATGCCGGGAGCGCATCAGCAACGACTGAATATCGCCCGATCCCCTGTTCTTTCATGCCACCCGCATTTCGGTCGACCAACACCCGGGGCGAAGGCAGGCTCGGTTAATGATCGGCCGATCGTCCCACCCAATAGAGCGGATTGTCACCATGAACTCAACCGGTCGTGGAGACGTACCCCGAGTATAGATTTCCGCAGGATAATTGAATGTTTTTGGGCTTCCAGTGGGATTGCAGGCGTAGCGGGGCATGTAACAGACGATCGGGCGAGCCAGTGGCATGTTGACCAATTGAGCCACTTTTTTGGCGGCCCTTGTAAACCTCCACGATGGGGGGCGTGACCTTTTCCAGTCCGTCGTCGGCGACGGTATGCTGCGGTATCTCGTGTTGCCAGGCACTCATCGAGACCATTCGTGAGCGGCGGCGGCCGGCCGTGGGCCGCCCGTTTACCGGCAAATCCATATTACACCTCATTATTTTTATCGTTTATGATCGGGTGAACAATAGCAGTAATAGGAGTGACTGATGCAGTTTGCCGCTGTTTCCGCATGGGTTACGCGGCCCATCACGTACGTGGTTCTCGGCGTGTTTGTACTGGCCGCATTCGGTTGCGGGCGAAATCCCGATCCAAAACAAGGCATTCGGCCCAAAACGGGGCGGGTCTCGGGCCCCGTGCGGGTGACGGTGGTCGATGATGCGCCATTCGCGAAGGTGCTTCAACGACAGTGGGCGGCTCGGACGGACAACGAGCTGGAGCTCAAGCAAATGACCGGCGATGAACTGGAGCAACGCCGGCGATTGGACGCGGATATCGTCATCTACCCGGCGTCTAGCCTCGGCACGCTCGTCCATCGCGGCCTGATCGCCCCGCCGTCCGACTCGATTTGGACCGAGGCCAATTACGATCAATTTGACGTCTTCGACCTGCAGCGAAACGCCCAGGTCCGATGGGGCAAGCAGTTGTATGCCTTCTCGTTCGGGTCGCCGGCATTTGTGCTGATGTACCGAGCCGACCTGTTCGCCCAACAGGGGTTGGACCCACCGGGCACATGGGAGGAGTACCAGTCCCTGGTAACAAAACTAAGGCGTGCCGAGCTGGGCGAGTCGGAGCCGTCGGGGAGTGATCCATGGACTCCGGTGTGTGAACCCTTGGCGGCCGGTTGGGCGGCGAAAACGTTATTGGCCCGTGCCGCCCCTTACGCGTCGCATCCCAGCCAGTTCTCCGTGCTCTTCGACTACATCACGATGGAACCGTTGATTGCGGGCCCTCCGTTCGTTCGCGCGCTCAAGGAGCTGGTTGACGCCAATCAGGAAAGTCAGCTGGACGTGAGGAAAGTCACGCCTGAAATGGCTCGCCGCCGCCTGCTGAGCGGTGAAACGGCGATGGCGCTGAGCTGGCCCAGCGGCGCGCCCATTGATTCCGAACCCGTTGACATGCCCTCCGGCATCGAGATTGCTTTCGCTGAACTTCCCGGATCACGCTCCGCCTACAACTTTGGGGAACAAGAATGGAGCTCCCACGATGAAAAGGGCCCCGTTCGCGTGCCACTCATCGGTATAGCCGGAAGACTCGGCAGCGTCACCCGGCAGGCTCGCCAGCCCCAACGGGCAGCCAAAATCCTGGCGTTGTTGACCGGACCCGAATGGAGCGACCGATTATCGCCATCCAGCCCTCACACCACCCTGTTTCGTGAATCCCACGTGGACAGCCCAACGCTCTGGACCGATCGCGTCCTCACGCGCGAATCGAGTGAGAATTACGCGGCCGTGGCCAGGGCCACTCAGAACCGTCCCATTCACGTCGCATCGGTTCGGATCCCCGGATGGCGACGATATCTCCAAGCACTGGACGCGGCGGTTTACGCCGCACTCGCGGGTGAAAGCTCGGCCCAGGCCGCGTTGCGCGACGCAGCCGAGGCGTGGGCCGCCCTGACCGACGAACTCGGCCTGGACTCCCAGCGAGAAGCGTACACTCGCAGCTTGGGACTCGAGCCCTGACCGGCCTGTTCGATCTTCCTAATTCGACAGCGCCACTTTTCGGCGCAACTGCCGGACCCCAACGGTCTTGCGCCGCCCGTGAACCAGATGGAGGGCTAGCGACCGTTCCCAGAAACAACCTTCCCGCTCGCACGAAGGCCGAGGGAGCGGCAGCGTCAGGCTTATAGCTCGCCATCTGATTCACCATCCAGGCAAGCTGGATGGGGTCCATTTCGCCGTATGTCTTGACCAGCAAAGCGATTCGGCCCACGGACGAGGGCTCAAGTGGCGCTGTCGAGCGAAGTCCCCACTGTTCGATCACGGAGCCGGTTCCTGCGGAACAACGTTCTGACCTTCCCCTTCTTGCAACCCCGATCATGTTCAGGCCTGCGTCGCGTTTTCGGCCATGATCCGCCGGCGCTGTAGACATTGGCCATTGCGGCTGATTTTGACGCCGTAAAGCGGCGTCGCGGCGCCTGCCTGTTCGATCGCCTTTTCGGCCGCGAACACGAACCCATGACAGCAAGGGACTTCCATGAATGCCACGGTGAGTGATCGCGGCTGGGCCGTCCGAATGATCTCCGTCAGCTTGTCAATGTGTGCCTGCAGGTTGTCGAGCTTCGGGCAACCGGTGGCCACCGTATGGCCGCGGAGTAGCGTCCGGTGCGCATCGGGTAGCGCAACGGCCACGCAATCGGCCAACAGCAGCAGATCGCTTCCTTGAAGGAACCCGGCGGACGGCGGTAAGAGTTGCAGCTTGACCGGCCAGTGACAAAGCTCGCTGCCAATCTCGCTCGCTCCATAACTCTCGCCCGGCGAGCCCTTCGTCTCCATCGCCGTTGCGTGGGCCGACGGACAGCCAGAGACGATCGGGATTCCTGGCTGCGACACCTGGACCTCAGGGTTACCATGGGGACACGGTTTGCCCATGTGATCCGCGACCGCCGCTTCATCGAAGGCCTCTGCATCGCGTTCCACGACGGTCAGCGCGCCTTCGGGGCATTGGCCGAGGCAGTCGCCGAGGCCGTCACAGTAGCTGTCGCTTACCAGCTTGGCTTTGCCGTCGACCAATTCGAGCGCTCCTTCGGCGCAGGCGACGATGCATTGACCGCAGCCGGTGCACAGGTCTTCGTTGATCTCAATGATTGGTCGTTGCATATGCAGCGATCTCCGCGTTAAAGTGGCGTTTGCGCCGATCCCTGAGGATATCCCAACGCCGTGGCTTGTGCCCCAAATCGCCGTTAAACGTTTGGTTTCCCACCGGGATGCCCTGGTTTATTAAGTAGCATTCATGTACCAATATACTAATTAATGATGGCGCGTCAACCCAGTTTTCCCAACAGGAGGCGCCGTGGTGCCACCAGTGGCGGCGGAGCGAGTGACGACAAGAGAGAAATGTGGTTCCGTCCGAGCCGAGGCGTGATCTCTGATTTGTGACTCGCACGGCCCTGTTTGATGCCGTTGGGCGGCCGCTCACGACTCGTTTGAGCTAGTGGTTCACCGTGTTGATCCCGTGCCGTGCGCGCCGGCGGCGCCGGGCGCTGCTTTGGTCGAAATCCGTATGGTGTGAATGTGCATAATGTGCTATCGTCCGGCGGCTGTTGTTGCAGCATTTTAGCCGCTGGGCAGGACTTTGTCGGCTTCGTGCCCGGCTGTCCGAGGTCGGCGTTGTTCGAGGTCACATGTCGTGCCGAGGAAACGCCCTGGCACGATGGGTGGCCATGTTTGGTGAAAGCGTGGAACATGGGGCAAAAGCTTACGGTGTTGATTCCCTGCAAGGACGAGTGCCACAACATTTGTTCCTGCATACACTCGGTCCGTGGCATCGCGGACGAGGTTTTGGTGGCCGATTCTGGATCGACTGACGGCACACCGGAGACGGCCCGTGAGCTGGACGACTGCCGCGTTATCCGCCGGCCGTGGAATGGCTACGCGGCTTTCAAGAATTGGGCCATTGCCCAGGCAAGGCACGAGTGGGTACTGATTGTTGACGCGGACGAGCGGGTAACTCCGGAATTGGCGGAGGAAATCCGGGGGGTGCTCGCGGCCCCTCCTGGGCACATCGATGCGTTTCGAATTCGGCACCGCACGTTTTTTCTCGGCCATGAAATTCGATTCAGCGGCCGGAACACCACATCGGCCTGCCGTCTGATTCGACGTGATGCGTGCCGGTACAAAGCGGTTCGCGTGCATGAAGAAATCGATATTGCGGCGAACCGGGTGGGGCGGCTTCGAAACCGGTTTATCCATTATGAGTATCGCAGCTACGAGCACTTCTTTGCCAAGCGTGTCCAATACACGAAGCTAGGTGCTGAAGACCGTTGGGAAGCCGGGGCGCGAACGGGGACAATGCGGCTCTGTTTTCGTCCCTTCTTGAGGTTTCTGCAGCTGTACGTGCTTCGACTTGGTTTTCTGGACGGGCTAGCGGGCTTTCAGGTCTGCATGCTGACCGCTTTTTTCAATACGTTTATCAAACAGGCCCGCCTGTGGGAAATGGAGCATGGCAGACCGCAAGACGAGGTGGAGCGGGCCCAGGGCACGTGGGCGGCAGTCCCCTCCGCGGTGAGTCGACGGCTCGCATCGCCTCCCACAGTACAGCTCTATACCGCTCGGCTCCCGGGTGACCCCCAGGCCGATTCTCGCGAACTGATAAAATCGGCGTGTGATCTGGCGAATGTACGCGCGGAATGAGATCACCCGGGTTGAAGATTAAGGTGGGAAGAACAACGTCGGGATTTGATAGCGGATGGAGGCGTCGCGACTGAAGGGCGCGACGGCGACTGGCCGCGTGTTCGAGTTCTCCTCTGGTTTTCCTCGCCTCCATAGAGCCTGGATCGCCAATTCGGCCTGACCTTCAAGGCTTTCGAGGCCTACGTAAAATACCATTTTGCATTTCCCCGCCCGCTAACGTATATCTGGTCTCCCCTCAGAGGGTCGGATCGGACACCGTGCCTGGTTGGTCCCTCGATGCAGCCGCTTCCGCAAGTGGGCAAATAGATACCGAAGAGAAAAAAGCGATTGACAAACCGGGAGTGCGTACGACAAAACTATCTTACAGGCGGTTGGATTTTTCCGGGTGGAAACCTGCCCGGCGCAAGCCGTCCTCCCGTTGGTCGGACTCGCGGCCGAGAAAGTCATCCGCGACCGGCATATCTTACAGCCGGTTACAAAACCTGACTTCCGCTTCCAAAACTCCTTGGATGACAGCAAACCGGAATGGTGGTGTCATGGTTTCTCGTAATCAATCATGCCAGCGTGGCTTTACCGAGTTGGAGGCGGGGCATGTCTCAGCTGTCATCCTCAGCATGAATGGGTAAAAGACGATGAAAAACAACACTCTACTGACGATCACATTTCTGCTTCTGGCCGTGCCAGCGTGGAGCCAGCCGTTCACGTTCAGGCATCATCTGGTCGATCCAGAACTTCCCGGCAGCGCCTGGGGCCAGACGGCCCTGGTCGACTTGGATGGAGACGGCGACTTGGATTTCATAACCGGCAAGAGCGGCGGAAACATTCGCTGGTATGAATACGAAGACGATCAGACATGGGTCATGCACGTCATCGGCGAGAATTCGCCCTCCGAGGTCGGGGGAGCGGCCCTGGACGTCGACCGCGACGGGCGGCTCGATTTCGTCACGGGTGGCGCGTGGTACAGGCAGCCCGAAAACGCGAAAGCAACACCGTGGCCCCGGTTTGTTTTTGATGAGACACTCAAAGGGGTTCATGACGTAAGCGCGGCGGATGCAACCGGCGACGGATTTCCCGAGGTGTTCACCATGTCGGACCGGAATGACCTGCGCTATTACGTCATTAACAAAGACAATCCTGGAGGATCATGGCCGCATGAGAGAATCGGTGATTCCGTTCATGCGGGATTATCGGTCGGCGATCTGGACGCCGATGGCGACATCGATGTCGTTCGAAGCCAGGTTTGGTTCGAAAACATTAACAACGGCAGCCAGTGGAAAGTGCGCGAATTCTGCGGCATTCCATGGGCCGACCGTAAGCAGCCCTCGTTTTCCTATTTGGCGTCCAAGAGTTGCGTTGCCGACATCAACGGAGACGGGCGCAATGACATCGTGCTGACCGAAGCGGAGTTTTCAGGCGCCAAAGTCGCGTGGTTCGAGGCGCCCGAGAATCCACATAAGAGTCCGTGGACGCCCCATGTGCTGCCGCAAACCGACCCGGAGCATAACGGCCCCTTTCACTCGCTCGCCGTCGCCGATTTCGACAACGACGGCGATCTGGACATTTTCAGCGGCGAAATGGAACGGTTCGGCGTGAAACCGCATCGATGGTTCATCTGGGAAAACGTCTCCGGCGACGGCAAGACGTTCAAGACGCATATTGTCTTCGACGGAAACCTGGGCACTCACGACGCCGTGGCGGGCGATATCGATGGCGACGGGGATATCGACATCATGGGCAAACTATGGCAGCCAGTGGGTGACAACGCCAACCAAGGCAACAACCACGTCGACTTCTTGGAGAATCGGCTTATTAAGTGACGGCTGGGACACGGTGGCGATAAGACCTCGACGATTGACGTGAGAGCGATTTATCGAATCGGCTCAACGTCATGGAGGCCACGGTCAGGGCGTCGGGAATCCTCGGCCCGCGTAGGCGCCGGGTTTCCGCGTCCGCGGGTCCGTTCCGCCACCCATGGGCCCATGATTGCGCCTGATTTCCCCCTGCAAGAGCGCGGGGGGGGGAGCGGCTTGCGGAGCCCTCTGCCGGGGCAAATGGCGGGCGTCATGCGTCAAAGAGGGCCGAAACCAGGGCGGCTGGAAGGCTTACCGCGGCCGTCTTGGCGGCCGTTCGATGCCGAGCTTCCGCATGCGGTAGCGCAGCGTACTCGGGGTCAATCCCAAACGATCCGCCGCGTTGTTGGTCCCCTTGACCTTCCAATCGCACTCCCGCAGCACGTCGATGATGTGAGTGCGGTCAATCTCCTCCAGGCTGGACGAGGAGCCGGCTGCCACGCGGTGTTTGCTGGGCACTTCCAGCGACTCACTGAGCTGCAAGGCCGGACCGGCGGAAAGGATCATGGCGCGTTCAATGACATTCTCCAGCTCCCGGATATTGCCCGGCCAATCGTATTGCATCAGCTCGGTCAATACATCCGGCGGAATCGTGTCGATTGGTTTTCCCAACCGGGCCCGTTTTTTCATGAGAAAATGCCAAGCCAGCATGGGAATGTCCCCGCGCCGCTGGCGGAGTGGAGGGATTTCGATGGGAAACACAGCCAACCGGTAGTAAAGATCCGGCCGAAACGCGCCCTCTTCCACACTCCGACCGAGATCCCGATTGGTCGCGGCAATGACACGAACGTCCACTTTCAAGGTTTCCGCCGAACCGATCTTCTCGAATTCGCCCTCTTGCAGGACATGGAGCAGCTTGGTTTGCAGTTTTGGATCCAGCTCTCCGATCTCATCCAAAAACAGGGTTCCGCCATCGGCCAACTCAAACCGTCCCACCTTGTCGGACACCGCGCCGGTGAACGCCCCTTTCACGTGTCCGAACAACTCACTCTCGATGAGGCTGGACGGTAGCGCCGCGCAATTGACTTTCACCAGTGGGTGATCATTGCGCGAGCTGAGATTGTGAACGGTTCGAGCAAAGAGTTCCTTCCCCGTACCGGTTTCGCCAAGCAACAGGACGCTGGCATCGGTTTTGGCTACGTGCTCAATTCTGGTGAGCGTAACACGCAGGGGCTCGCTTTCCCCCACGATTTCGTCGAAGCCGTGTGATCCCTTGATTTCCTCTTGAAGGTAGGTATTCTCCGCGCGCAGCCGGTCCTTCAGTTCCTCGACTTTTTCCAGGGCGTTTCGCAATTTCTGATCCGCCGCGTGCTGTTCCGTGATGTCGTGGACCGTCCCAATCATGTGTACGGGGCGGCCATCGGCGTCGAAGGTTACGCGCCCTTGTTCACGCACGACGCGGTTGGCGCCGTCCGGACGCATCACGCGATGCTCAATACGATAGTGGCTCGCCGAATCCGTCAAGGCCCGTTTTACCGCTTGTTCGACCGCCTCGCGGTCGTCAACGTGCACGGAAGCCAGAAACGCGTCATAGGTCGCCCCGAATTCCTGGGGCTGCAATCCAAAGATCCGATAGACTTCGTCAGACCACGACAGTTCATTCCTGGCGATATCCCAATCCCAACTGCCCAGATGAGCAATGCGTTGCGCCTCGGCGAGCCGTTCGTGTTGGCGGCGCAGCTTTTCCTCGCTGGCGCGAAGCGCCTGCACGGCTTTGTGCTCCGCCACGGCCGCCGCGACATTGTAGGCCACTCGTTCAAAAAGCTCGATGCGGCGAGCGGAAAATGCGCCCTTTCGCCGATCATTGAACTGCAGCAACCCCAGCGTCTCGCCCGACGCCCGCAAAGGAATCAGGGCCACGGACTCATACCCTGCCGCTTGGCATCGGTACCGCCCGCGAGTTGGCTTTTCGGTGGCGGTCATGGCAGCCGCCAGGTCACTCGTGCTGTTCGTCCAGAAACTTCCCTGCTCCGTGAACAACGGTGACCCTGGATCGACGCCTCCGCGGAGAATCTTCCCGCACATGCACTCCAACACCGGATCGCCACGCTGATTTCTCAGAAGACGCCCCCGCGAATCGGCAGCGCAGAGATGCGTCTCCCCCTCCACGAACTCCGGCGGAAACCCATGTGTTTCAAAGTAAGGGTAGTCGTCGCCATTGCGCAGCCGCAAACCGACCGCGGCGACCCCGGATAAACGCTGCAACAATGAGGTGATATCCTTGAGCAGATCACGCAAATCATTGGCACCGCTCGCTTCGCTCAACAACCGTAGCGTAATGCCACGTTCCCATTCCGCCTGCTTGCGTTCCGTGATGTCTCGATTGTTGGCTCGGATGCCCAAGAACCTTCCGTGCTCGTCCAAGACCGGACGACACACGTGTTCGAGCCAAACGATCCGGCCGTCGCGCCGCGTAATCCGAAATTCAATCTTATGCGGGCTCTGGCCCTCATGGCTGTGTCTGCAATGTTCATCCCACGAGGCTTTGTCTTCCTCGAAAACAATGTCCCTTAACAGCGACGGGCGTTTTTGAAACGCCTCCGGCCCGTAGCCACTAATGCACTCGCAAACCGGCGCGACGTAACGAAGCTTTCCGTCCGGCATGGTCCAGTAGATCCAGTCCGCCGCAAACTCGGCGACCATCCGATAAGTCTCGGCCTCGCGTTGCAACGCCGCTTGGGCCTGATGCGACTCGATATGCGATTGGACGCGGGCAATCAGTTCTCTAGCCACCAGCGGCCTGGTAAGCACGTCGTCGGCCCCGCGCTTGAGCCCCTCCACCCGCTCCTCCGAGGTTTGGCCTTCTCGAGAAACAAGAATAACCGTCGTTCCGCACAAAGCAGAATTCGCCTTGAGATCTTCCAGCAAGGTGTGCGACGAACCATCCGCCAGGGCCAAGCTGAGAAGCACGATATCCGGCCGATGCGCGTTGGCAATGGAAAGGGTATCGCTCGCCCTCGCGGCTTCGATCACTTCGAATCCCGCCGCCCCTAAATCCCGCGCCGCGATCTCTCGCTGAACCGGATCGTCATCGACCACGAGTATGCGGAACTTGTCACTCATGTGAACGCCTTGTCTCGGGAGTTACAGAATTCCTTGGTCCAACTCCGCCGCCCCTTCCCCGGTTCCTGGATCGGTCGCGCCGGCACGAGGCTTTCTCCAGGAGGCCCTAGCCCCGCTGCGGTTGCAACTCATGGGAGCACACCCAGACCGCCGTGTCATGCGTGTCATATGTGTCATATGTACCCAGTAGCGCCGCGTCCGGCACCAGCACAACCGAATGCGGCCCCCCTGTTTTCGCGGCGGAAGCCGTCCAACGGGTCGCCCTCATTCTATCCGCTAGGGGCAAAGGGGGCAACAATTGGCGCCCGCGGCGCCGCGCCTTGCCCCTGGCACGCCCCGAAACGCCCTCAACTGATGGGTAGACCGGGGCCCCAAGAGGGCTTGACAGGGACGGTCTCGTTGATAACGGGCGCCGGAATCGATTTGGCACACCATTTGCGATTCGGTCCCGAAGGTCGCCTGGGTGGAATGATTGGCGTGAGAATCAAGAACATTTGGGAGGCCCGCGAGAGTGACAACCCAATGGACGCGCATCGGGCGCTGGGAGCCATGTGCCACGGAGGAATCGAAATGTTGGTTTTGACTCGGAAAGTCGGAGAGAAGATTTGTATTGGTGGCAGTATTCACGTCACCGTGTTGGCGGTCCACAAGGGGCGGGTGCGATTGGGCGTCAGCGCGCCTCGGGAGTTACCCGTTCATCGCGAAGAAGTTCACCGCCAAATCGCCGATAACTGGCAGCCCGGTTTGGTGAGCCCCGAAGAGTCGCGGAGTTTGGCCTAACGGTGCCCGCTTGCGGTATCACGGGCCGGGAGCCGTGCCGATGCAGGCAGGGCGCCCCAATCGTTTGGTCAAACGGAGGGGCAACACTTCCGTTTCCTTCCACTCTTTGGATGCGAACCCGTGAAACGAGGGGTTCGCCGCAAGGAACAGGGTGGGGGGAGCAATTGGGCCGTGACTGGATAGGTTCCGCAAGAACATTATGTCCCGCAACAAACGTCAAAGGCGAAGAGGTGACCTATGTTCGTATCCCAGACAACGCAGCCGTGGTCGCCTACCGATGCCGGGCGTCCGTCGATCGTCGGAGGGGCGGCGGACCGACAGGGCTCGGAGAGAGCGACCATTGCCAGATTGTCCGCTGAGCGGATTCGCCAGCTGAGCCGCTCGGAGCTCGTTCGAGTTGTGCGAGTCAGCCAAATCCCGGTTCGGTCGGGACGGCTCGACTATCTTGACCGGCCGACGTTGGAGCGGTTGGCTCACTTGGCAAAACTCACCTGTTGCCACCGCCGGTAGATCGCCTCAATTCCGCCCCGAAAGGTTCTCTGTCGAACTAATCACCGCGAGTGATCAAACAATCGCCATGCGGGTATGGAGAGATCAGTGTTCATGGGATGCATGGTCTTGCCCGTCGTGATCATGGTCTCCGTGGCTGGCATGTTCGATCGTGCCCGTATAAGGTGTCCCGTCAATCGTCACCTGGATCCGCCCCCTGATTTGCTCCTCGTGACACAGCGCGTTGCAAAGTTTGGCATCGATGATACTAAACCGGGACGCGGAGCCAGATGAAGCTTCCGAGTCTCGATCGCCCGTCAAGGTGTACTTGACGAACTTCCCGTCCCGGAACAGCTGCAGCACGATTTCAGGCTGCGAAATCGCGACCGGCTTCGTCCCGGCCGCGT
>JBNJEM010000152.1:0-13044 GCA_051745935.1 Planctomycetota bacterium | reverse complement strand
TTTTTAGGTCTCTTAGAGGTCCTTTCGTCTCAATACCGGCGAAACGAACGGCGCAACAATATGGATGGCAACGACTTGGAGTTTTTCCTCACCCCAGGTCCGGACCACCGGGCAAACGGAAAACGGGGGTGGCTACCAGCGCCGCTGATGGGCGGGGTGTGCGATTGCGGGGGGCTTGGTGCCCACGGGGCGAATGGAAAACGGATGTGGCAATCCCCAATCGTGAACAGTCCCAGCGGACCCGATCTTGGTGTTAATCTGTACGGGATGCGCGGGTTGCAATGGCATGATTCCCGATTGCACGGCGTGAAAGAAGGCATAACCGGATTATCTGGGAAAAGCGGTACATCGACTCGTGACGATAAGATTGATATCAATCGATCTCCGTCGATTCGAGGATTTACAAACCGTAACAAAACTTGGTTCCCGCTTCCAAACCCCTTGGATAGCGGGAAACGTGCGTGGTTTTGTTGTGACTTTTCATACCGGTCGCGGGTGACTTTGTCCGCCGCGAGTCCGACCAATGGGAGGACGGCTTGCGTTGGGCAGCTTGCCACCCCGACAAATCCGACCGCCTGAAACATACGAGGAGCCACCCGATGCAATATCGTTGGATCATAAACACATGTGCTTTTGTCGCGGCCACTGTAATCAGTGGCAGTTCCAGCGAGTCCCTTCGGGCGGCTGGCGAGTCTTGGATGATCTCCGATGTGGAAGCGTCACCAACGGCTGGCCTTCCATTGAGCGTCAACACGCTGCTTGACGAGGAGCCCTCCCGGAAGCCGGAAAACCCCGAACAGGCGATGCATTATCGTTCGAATGCCATGCCGCGTACCGACCGTTGGTGGTTCGCCGCCGACTATCTGCTACTGTGGACCGACGGCAACTCCATGCCACCGTTGGTCTCCACGAATTCCGATGTTCCGGATCGCGCGGAGGCCGGCGTGCTGGGCGCCGACACGACCCAAGTGCTGCTGGGGGGAAAACTAGATGAGGGCGGCCGTAGCGGGACCGCCCTCTCGGGCGGCTATTGGCTCGACGAGTGCCATTATTGGGGTCTGCAGGCAACGTGGTGGTACGCGGGAGACCCGTCGGATGAATTGGATGACGTCTGGTCTTCTCAGGGGGACCCGGTACTGGCGCGGCCGTTCTTCAATGCCGGGTCCGGGATGGAAGACGCGCAACTGGTGGCGTACGAGGGAGTTGTTCACGGCGACGTGGGGGTAATCACCAGTAGCGATCTGCGGTCCGCGGAAGCCTTGCTGAGCATGAATTGGCGCAATCGTTCTCGCACACGTGTTGACGTGTTGGGGGGATACCGCTACTTCCGCTTTCGAGAAGGCCTGTTGATTCAGGAGGACCTCACCGCCGAAGGAGGTGGAGTTATCCCGGACGGAACCACGATCGATCTGTTCGATCGGTTCGATACCGCTAACAGCTTTCACGGGGCCACGGTCGGGTTGCTCACCAACTGGCAGCGAGGTTGCTTCGAGCTGGACGTGGCGGGGAAATTGGGGATTGGAAATGTGCGGCGGCGACTTCGCATTGATGGCAGGACGGTGGTCACGACACCCGAGGGGGGTGAGGATACCGTGGAAACTGGGCTTCTCGCCCTGAGTTCCAACGCGGGTCGCTATGAAGACGACACCTTTGGGTTACTGCCTGAATTGAATCTCGAAGGTCGGGTACTGTTAACGGAGCATTTGAGCGTGAACCTCGGCTACAATTTGCTGTTCTTGACTGATGTCTATCGCACGGGCGATCAAATAGACCGTACCATTGATCCCGGACTGATCGGCACGGACCTTCCCATCAACGACCAGGGCGCCGATGGCCTTGCCCATCCAGCGGTGCCACGGGAGAGTTCCACGCTCTGCGTGCAAGGCCTCAACATCGGCTGTACGTTAAGCTATTAGAATGCCGCGAGTCCGACCAACGGGAGGACGGCTTGCGCCGGGCAGCGTGCCACTCGGCAAAATCCAACCGCCTGAAATATATTTCAGAGCCCTCCATTGGAGCGGGCTACGGCACGATCGAGGGCGAACCTCTCCGCTATGTCGCCTCGAACAATTGCTTGATCGGACGCGGCATGACACTCCAAGCAGATTGGTAGGTTTGTTCCAAGGGCGCCCGCACATGCCACTGAGCGTGAAGGAATAGCGGCATTTCGGGTAGCTGATCGCCGGGTGCGACTGGTTCCACGTAGGCCGTCTTGGTCGGGGCGGATTGGTACGCAGCCAGGGTAAGCGGTTTGCCCGGCGGCGGCGAAAAGGGCTGATCCGTGATCTCATCCCAGATCACCGGGTGAATTCCCCGGGGGTCGCGCGGACTGGGCGGAAAGAGATCGACCACCAGCAAGTTTACCCCTCCTCGGATCAACGCGACGGCCTTGTCGGCGAACGACCGCAGCGCATGCCGACTGCTCTTGTTCCCGGGAGAGACGATCTCAATGATCGCCACCACCGTGCCGAGGCCGTGATGGATGGCCACATGGTTCGCCTTGCGAGCGTACCGCTCTTCCTCGGCAGCCAGAACAAAGGTTGTTCGCGGGCGAACCGCCGTGGTTACTTCTCCGCCATTTGCCGGCCAATCGGCGTCGCTTTCAATGTCCAGAGCGGCGACATCGGCCTCCGGTCTTCCGACGACCTGCTCGGCCATGGCGAAACAGCCTTCCGGAAGCCGCCCGGCATTTAGTGCGTCGCGCAGGGCGATGACCCAACCTTGACGGAAGTTGTGGAATGTCCCGAACGAGACCCCTGTCCAGTCGTGAATCGGCATGGCTGCTCCTTCCCCTAGCCAGTTCTTCAACTGTCCCGCCTTCATTATAGCAAAGCGATGATCATGCGCCGTGCCGCACAAGTGGGGCCGCAAAAACCGGCGCCTCACTGGTGTTTCAGGGGACTTGCCGAGCGGCCGAGCTTCCATCAAGATGGGCCCGGGTAACCAAGCATGATGTCGTAACACTCATTTGCGGGGCGAAAGCCCGAAGTACCCTTGAACGAAGGATGAATAACTCCTGTTAGGGCCCCCATCATGGACGATGTTGGCGATACGACTGGCCGGGTTGAGGTATTTTCCAAGGACGAAAACACCACGCACACAAACGAAGACCCTGGCCCGCGCCACCACGTGGCCCAACGGTCCTCGCACAAGCGCTCCAGCCCGTGACGTGCACGCGACACCGGCTCAAGGGTCCGCGCGACAATAGCCTGGCCTGGAGTCCGCCCCGGCGGCGGACGGAGGCCTAGCTGCGGCTCCCTGTTTTTCTCAAGGAACAAGCGATCATGAAGGCACGGCCGGAAAGCGGATGGCGCACGGATCCGCGTTTGCGAAAGACACGGACCCCCGTGCTCAATGCAGGCGACCCCGAGGAGAAACGCGCGGAAATTCGACAGTATTTCCATGACACCTATGACATTGATGAGTCACTGTTTGAAACCCTTGAATATGACGAGACGTTCTACCGGCGCGCGGATCCGTTGCGGCATCCCCTCATTTTCTATTTCGGGCACACGGCGGTCTTTTACATCAATAAGCTTATTCTGGCAAAACTCGTCAACCAAAGGATTAACCCGACCTTTGAATCCCTGTTCGCCGTGGGCGTGGATGAGATGTCGTGGGACGACCTCAATGAAGAACACTACGATTGGCCCTCCGTCCAGGCGGTGCAAGACTATCGCAACCGGGTTCGCCAGGCCGTCGATCACGTGATCCGGACCATGCCGTTGCGGATGCCCATTACGTGGGACAATCCGTGGTGGGGCATTATGATGTGTATTGAGCATGCGCGCATCCACCTCGAAACCTCGTCCGTGCTTATCAGGCAATTGCCGCTGGAGCATGTTCGGCGCCATCCGCTATGGAACATCTGCCGCGAATCCGGCACGGTGCCCATGAACGAACTGCTCGATGTTCCCGCCGGGCAGGTCGTTCTCGGCAAGGAAAAAAACCATCCGCTGTATGGCTGGGACAACGAGTATGGCACTCATGTCGAGGATGTCGCGAGGCACGCCGCCAGTCGCTATCTTGTCAGCAATGGCGAGTTTCTCGAGTTTGTGGAGGACAACGGATACACGACCTCCTGTTGGTGGACTGAAGAAGGTTGGAAGTGGCGCGAGTACAAGCAGTGCACGCATCCGGTTTTCTGGGTACCGCTGGACGGGGCGTACCGATTGCGGACGGTCGCGGAGGAAATCGACATGCCTTGGGATTGGCCGGTAGAGGTCAATTACTTGGAAGCCAAGGCGTTTTGCAACTGGAAAAGCACAAAGACCGGCAAGAGCATCCGGCTTCCGAGCGAGGCGGAGTGGTACCTGCTGCGCGACCGTCTCGTAGAGACGGACCAGCCGTATTGGGACACGGCGCCGGGGAACATCAACCTGGAGCACACCGCGTCGAGTTGTCCGGTGACGAAGTTCGCGTTTGGCGATTTCCACGACGTGATCGGGAACGCGTGGCAGTGGACCGAAACCCCGATCATGGGGTTCGAGGGGTTCGAAGTACACCCTTATTACGATGATTTCTCGACCCCCACCTTTGACGGATTGCATAATCTCATCAAAGGGGGCTCGTGGATCTCAACGGGCAATGAAGCCACTCGCCATTCCCGGTATGCGTTTCGTCGTCACTTCTTCCAGCATGCCGGGCTCCGCTACGTCGAATCGGATCAGCCGGTCACCGTGTCGTTGAGCAATTACGAAACCGACCATTCGGTCGCTCAATACTGCGAGAGTCATTTCGGAC
This sequence comes from Planctomycetota bacterium, assembly GCA_051745935.1. Lineage (GTDB taxonomy): Bacteria > Planctomycetota > Planctomycetia > Pirellulales > Pirellulaceae > JBNJEM01. Next base: position 8,301 of record JBNJEM010000152.1, on the reverse strand, counting down.
AAGATTATTTTGGGGTCCCCAACTTTCCACGGGCCATGAGCCAATTGTCTCTGGAAGCCATGGGTAATCGCCCTCGCCACAAAGCGCTCGACTTGGGGTGTGCCGTGGGACGAGCCACGTTCGAGTTGGCACGCGAATTTCACGACGTAACAGGACTCGATGCATCGGCGAGGTTTGTGCGCATTGGCGTGGAAATGAAGGAAAAGGGACTTGTCCGCTACGCGCGGCTGGAGGAAGGGGAGCTGGTGTCCTATCATGAAGTGAAGAGGTCCGATTTGGGACTCGAGGGCACCCAGCAGCAGGTTTCGTTCCAACAGGCAGACGCCTGTAACCTCAAGGCACTCTATACCGGATATGATCTCGTTCTGGCCACGAATCTCATCGATCGGCTATACAGTCCCCGCAAGTTCCTTGCCATGATCCGCCATCGCATCAATGCCGGCGGCCTACTGATCATCGCCTCCCCCTATTCCTGGGACGAAGCGTTTACGGAAAAGAAAGAATGGCTCGGTGGCAAGCGGGTGGCGGGCGAACCGATCACCACCCTGCAAGGGCTGCATGAGTGCCTCGACGCGGACTTCACGCGAATCGGCGATCCGAAACGTGTGCCGTTCGTGATCCGCGAGACCCAACACAAGTACCAGCACTCGCTCAGCGAGGTGACCGTGTGGGAACGGCGAAGCTGAAGACCGTTGGAAACGTTCCAGCCGCTTGGGCTTGCTCCATCCATGGTCCGGCGACATGCAGCCCCCCCTTTCATCTCCCTTGCCACAAAAAGGGGGGGATTCTAAACTAACAGCCACGAACCGGCCAAGACACGGTAGAATGTTGCATCCACCGGCGTCAGTCTAGAAAGCCCGACGTGTACCATCCCGTTGTGGCCTCCAAGCGGGGGCGGCGGGGTGTAAGCCAGGAGCGACCAAGAGCGATGTCATCTTTGCATCATGATGAGACGCCATTGCGCGTCGTTCCGGCAAGATCCGCGGGCATTGATCCTGAAGAACGTCCCGGACGCGGGGATATCTCTGCCGCTGAAAACTGCAGGGAAGCGGAAAAGAACGCGGACGGAAGGTGTCCCGAGGGGACGTGTTTTATGACAAGCAAAAAGCTTTCGCTGTTTGAGATAAAACGCTGGGTGATCGATGACTTCAGAAAGCTTATCGACCTGGGCACACCGGCGGAAGAGATCGCCCTCGGCATGGCCGTGGGCGTATTCCTCGGCTGGCTACCGATTGTCGGCATCCAGATGATCACCGTGCTGGTGCTGGCGGTCCCGTTCAAAAAGATCAACAAACCGGCGGCTTTTCTCGCTGTCTGGATTTCGAATCCCTTGACCATCATGCCGATCTACCTGTCCATATACTGGGTGGGAACGTTCTTCTACCCCGGCGAACACCTTCGCTCCATCACGATCGTTCGGGAGAAACTGCGAGGTGTCATGGCCGTTAGCGGACCATTCGACCAGTTCAGGGCCTGTATCGGGCTTGGCGCCGATGTACTCGTTCCCATGTTCATCGGAGGAACGATCATCGGCGCTCTTAGTTTTGTTCCCACATATATGCTAACGCGGCGTATTGTCATCGCCTACCGCTGGAAACGCCGCCGTCACAAGAGAAAGAAAGCCTTGGGCAAGACGCAACAAAACAGAGCGCACTGACTTGGAGTTTTCCATCAGGCCAGGCTAACAGCCGGCGATGATGGAACCGGTTAAGGCATGTGCGTGCTACCATGAGGGGGGCGGCCGTTGGGTCCAAGGATCGAGGCCCGTTAGGCGATGGCTTGCTTCGCCAACGCGACGAAATAGGTGAGATTTCTAGACCATTCACTGGCGTTGTCACGGGGATTGGAGATGGATTTTGAAATTCAAAACAGCAGGGAGATCGAACAACTTAACCAACGGGGCGGTCGTACATTAAGCATCGTGGATCTCATTAAGGCCGAGACGATCAACGTGCCGATGGCGGCGTACGCCATGCGGGCCATCGCCGAAGGGGCGTCCTTGCTAACCGGCGCGCGGCCGGGGGGAGCGGGAAAAACCACGCTGATGGCCGCAATCCTGGGCCTTTTGCCGCCGGATGTGCCCATTATTACGGTTGACCGCTCGCACGTGGTGCGGGAGGGACTTGATCGGCCAGCGGACGATCCGGCGTGTTACCTGGTTCACGAAATCGGGGCGGGCCATTGGTATGGGTACCTCTGGGGGCCAGATGTCGCGGATTTCATTTCGCTGATCGACGGCGAACGCCGCATCGCTGCCTGCCTTCACGCCGATACGCTCGAAGAGTTGACCGATATCCTGGTTTCGCCGCCGCTGGGTGTTGATCGGACGGCGCTGGGGCGCGTGGGTTTGATCTTGTTCATTCACGTGTTGCCTGGGCGAGGCCGGCCGCACCGTCGCGTGGCCAGTTTTTGGGAGTCCGATGGGAAGGGTGAACACGAACTACGGTTCCAATGGAACGCGGAATCCGATGGTTTTGATCGGATGGGAAAGCTGCGTAATCCAGCGGGGCTGGAACCATACGAGCGATTCATTCGGAAACTGGTAGACGAGGGTGAAACGGAAATGGAAGCGGTACGGCGGAAGGTCGTGGCGTTTTACCGATGTGGGAGCTGATCGGGGGGCCTGGGGGGAAATTCGGAACAGGGAATTCGGAACGAGGAGTCATGGTGTTTCGGGCGACGTGTCAAATTGATTTCTGTTATGGGCATCGATTGATTAACCATGCCGGAAAGTGTCGTTACCTGCACGGTCACAACGGTCGAGTGGTGATTTCGGTGGCGTGTGAAGAGCTGGATGGCCGCGGCATGGTCTTCGATTTCACGGACATGAAGCGGGAAGTGGGAGGGTGGATCGATGCGAATCTGGACCATTGCATGCTGTTGTGCGAGGAGGACCCCGCGATACCGGTATTGCGGGAGTTGGGCGAACCGATATTCGTGATTCCCCATAATCCCACTGCCGAGAACATCGCCCGGTTGATTGCTGAGGTTGCCATGGACCGGGGTTTCCCGGTAGAGTCCGTGCAATTATGGGAGACGCCTCGCTGTTGCGCCGCCTACGAGGTCCAACGGGAATGAATGGGGAGGGCAAGGTGACGGGAAGCCGGCCTGAAGCAAAACACCGGAGTGGTTTTCGCATTCAGTCCGCCAAGGGGATGTGTTTACCCGCAAGGTCAGAGTCCGCCTCGGCCACGTGTTGGAATCGTCATGGATTCTTCCAACGGACGGCGGCCCGCTGGCTATACAGCGCGGCTGCGGACTTGCCGTACACGGGTTTCCTGCTTCGGACGAGGGAAAATGGCGTGAAACATATTTCAGGCGGTCGAATCCGTCCGGATGGAACGCTGCCCGACGCAAGCCGTCCTCCCGTTGGTCGGACTCGCGGCGGACAAAATCATCCAGGAGCGGTATAAAAATAGTCCGGGCCGGCCCGCTCTTGGGGCCAGACGCCGGACTATCGATTCCCCCCCTGGGATTGCCGGATCATTTGTTCAATGCCTCTGCTCATGTTCCCGACAACGGACAAAGTTATCGGTAGAAATGGATCGTGGACTTTTGGCAAAGTTTGGTGATTGTGCCAGTTCTGCTTGCCGGCGCGGCATCGATACCGCTCAGCCCAGCGGGCGAGAGGCTCGGATTGCTCCTTTCGTCCATTATCGCTCATTAGACTATGACGATTTTTCCGATTTTGAGACCAGTGGCGGATGTGTGGGCAGAAACACGTCGGTTCCGCGCAGTGAAAGGATGCTCCCGTGACAAGCGATCGTGAACGCAATTCCGTGGCGGCGATGATAGGCGGTTTTGGTTGGCCATTGGTATTGGGACTTGCCGCCTGTACGATGTTCTACGCCGCCGTCTTTCAAGGGCTATTGAGTTCGGAGTTTATCCATCGCTACTTTGCCACTCACCCGGTCTCCTACGCGGCCACGGCGATGTTTTTTGTTGGATTGGCCGCGTTGTTGCTCAAGTGTGCCAATCTAGTGGGCCAGTTCATGGTGATGCCGACCATCGGGTTGGACACCGATGGCGATGGGAGCATCCCGCTGGAAGAGTGTGGCCGGCTGCTGGACCGGACGGAAGAGTGGTCCCCGGTGGCTCGCCGTTCGTATTTGGGCGGGCGGTTACGAGAGGCTTTGGAGCATGTGGACCGCCGGGGCACGGCCGAGGGGTTGGACGAAGAACTGAAGTACTTGGCGGACGTGGATGTGGCGCGGCAGCACGATAGTTATGCGTTGTCGCGGATTATCATCTGGGCCACGCCCATGCTTGGCTTTTTGGGCACGGTGATCGGCATTACTCAGGCGCTGGGCGACTTGGATCCGAAGGTGCTGGCCAGCGACATTCAAACCGCGATGGACGGGCTGTTGGCCGGGCTTTACGTGGCGTTTGATACGACGGCCCTGGCGTTGTCGTTGTCGATCGTGCTCATGTTCCTGCAGTTTTTCGTGGACCAAGTGGAAACCCAACTCCTCTCACTGGTTGACACTCGCGTCAAGGAAGAGGTGGTCGGTTGTTTTGAATCGGTGGGGCGTTCCAACGATCCGAATGTGCTGTCCATTCAGCGGATGGCCCGGGAGGTGGTACGGAGCAGCGAGAGCTTGGTGCGCAAACAGTCGGAGCTCTGGCAAGAGACGATCGAGGCCGCTCAACAGCAGTGGTCCGCGACCGTGGAGCAATCGACGGCACAAGTACGAGAGACGTTAAGTGATGCTCTGGAACAATCATTGAGTCGTTTTGCCCAGAGGATTGCCGCGGCGCAACAAGAGGCGGCGGACCGGGCCGATCAGCGATGGGAACAATGGCAGACCGCGTTGTCCCAGAACGCTCGCATGCTGCACGCGCATCAACAGGAGCTGGCGAATCAAGGCGAGGTGATGGCGCGGGTGATGGAAGCCACTGGCGACGTGATCAAGCTGGAAACGTCACTAAACGAGAATCTAAAGTCGCTGGCGGGGGCCAAGAATTTTGAAGACACGGTGATGAGTTTGGCCGCGGCGATCCATCTGCTCAATACCCGGCTCGGGGCCACGGGGGCCGAGACGAATCAGATTGAACTCGAGCCGAAATCCTCTCAAGGTCGGGCGGCATGAAACGGTTCCGCACACGTAAGCCGGTCGCTGGCGGGGTCTCTCTATTCCCGTTTCTCGCGGTACTCATCTGCACGATGGGAGCGCTGATTGTATTGCTTGTGCTTTTGGTCCAACTTGCCCGCGTTGATGCCTCCGAGGACGAGGAAGACGCGGGACGGGTGGAGGACCCGGACGCGTTGACCATTCAAAAGGAAGACTACCAGTGGCGCCGTGACGTGTTGGAAAAGCAGCGCGCACAGGTGCTGAAGAAGGAGCAAGAGAAGCGTCTACAGCTGAGCCATCTGGAAGAGCACATCCGCGAGTTGGAAAAGGAGTGGGAGCGGTTACGCGAGGCCGCCGCGGACGTGGAGCGGCGGCTCCAAAGCAAGACGGTGGACCAGGAAGGCACGCGGAAGGAGCTGCGGCGGGTGCGGGAACTGATTCGGGCAACGGAGGAGGAGCTGGAGGAGGCCCGCGAGGAAGCGGCCAATCGACCGCCCATGTATGCCATTGTCCCCTACGACGGTCCCCATGGCACATCCCGCCGCCCGATCTACCTCGAATGTCGGGAAGACGGGGTGGTGATCCAACCGGAAGGAGTGCGACTGCCGGAAAGTCATTTTCGCGGCCCGCTGGGGCCGGGAAATCCGCTCGATGCAGCGCTGCGGGCCGTCCGCGAGTATTACACGCGGCGGCCGGAGGGTCATGAGGGGGATCCCTATCCGTTGCTTTTGGTGCGCCCCGACGGCGTCGAAAGCTATGCCATGGCTCGTTCAGCCCTGCGTAGCTGGGACGACGAGTTTGGCTATGAGCTGGTTGACGAGTCAATGCAGTTGAAATTCCCCGAGGCGGATCCCACCCTGGCGGAGTTGCTTCGCAAGTCGATTGCGGACGCCCGTTCCCGCCAAGCCGCGTTGGCAGCCGCCATGCCGAGCCAATATGGGGACGAGCAGGAGATGGGCTTTGTCGCCTCGCCCACCCGTGGCGGTTTCGTGCCCGCACCCGGCATGCAACGCAAGGGGGCGGCACGCCGCGAAGGCGGCTTTGGTCAAGGGGACGACCCCCGCTATATCGACGGCCCAGAGAGCGCGAAGGGGGAACAGCACGTGACGTCGGCCGAGGCCGAAGAGGTTGAGCGGGCGATCTCGAAAGCAAACACGCAAGGCAGCACGCAAGGCAAGCCGGACGCGAGTGTCGGGACCGGCCATTCGCCATTGGCGAACAAACGGGGCCAGAATTGGGCCCTGCCCAATGCCACGGACGACGCCACCGGCATCGTCCGCCCCCTGCGACTCGCCGTACTCCCCGATCGACTCATGATTCTTCCCGATCGGGGCGAGCGGCGGGGGCCGGAGGTGGTTCTGATCGATGGCGAGATGACCGAAAGCGTCGATGAGTTCGTGTCGAAGATATGGGAACGGATTGAAGCATGGGGGATGGCGGTTGCCGGAGGATATTGGAAACCGGTGTTGCGCGTGGACGTGGCCGAGGGCGGTGAATCCCGTTTTCAGCAACTCAAGGTGTTGCTCGAAGGCAGCGGTCTCGAAGTGCGAAGGAATGCCCCGTGAGACGAAGAGTGCGACAAACCGCGGAAGAACCGGGACAAGACGCGTTCCTGGACATCGTGGCGAATCTGGTTGGAATCCTGGTCATTCTCGTCATGATCGTCGGCGCGCAGGCGAAAGATGCCATTTCCCGAGCCGAGACTTCAACCGACGCGAAAAAAGATGAAACCGTCGAAGAAGCCGAGGTTGAAGCGGAACGGGATACGCTCGCCTCTGTCCAGTCCGAGTTGCGAGGCATCTTGAAAAAAGCAAATCGGCAACGGCGAGAGATCGCCTACCGGCGGTTGGAACGGGATCGGATCCTGGAAATGCTCGCCGAGGCGAAGAATCAATTGGAGCGGAAACGCGAGTCGCTCTCGGAAGAACAGCAAGATGCTCATGATCTGCAATCGAAAATCTCCGCCGCGAAAGACCAATACAATGATCTGAAGATGAGCCTGGATGCCGTAACACGCGGCACGCCTCCGGTACGGGTCGTCAACCACCGCCCCACCCCGTTGGCCAAGACCGTGTTCGGAAACGAAGTTCATTTCCGCCTTAAAGCCGGGCGGCTCGCTTACGTGCCACTCGATGAACTGGTCCAGCAGCTCAAGACGGAAGCCAGACAGAAAGCCTGGAAGCTTCGCCAAGCACCAACCATCACCGAAACGGTGGGGCCGATTCGAGGCTTTCGCCTGAAATACACGCTGAAAAAGACGAGCCGCGATGTCCGTACGCGCTCCGAGACCGCATACCAGCAGCGGGTTGAATTGGACCACTTCGTGTTGGTGCCCGTACGGGATGATTTGGGCGAACCGTTGGAGCAATCGCTTCAACCGCAATCGCAGTTTCGCTCAATACTGAGCTCGCTCAATCCGGACGAGAGTACCGTGACGGTTTGGGTTTATCCCGATAGTTTTGACCACTATCGGCGGTTGAAGGAAGAAGTCTATCAACTCGGATTCCTCACCGCCAGTCGCCCGATGCCAGCGGGGACGCCGATCAGCGGTTCCCCCGAGGGAGTTCGCTCCGCGGCACAGTAATATATTTCAGGCGTTTGGATTTTTCCGGGTGGAAAGCTGCCCGACGCAAGCCGTCCTCCCGTTGGTCGGACTCGCGGCGGACAAAGTCATCCGCGACGGGTATACTACGCCGTGGCTCGAGGGTTCGACCCGAGCAAATTTGCGATTTCGTAACTTTTTAGCGAACTGAAGTAAGGAGGCTCTTCCAGGCATTGAGGGTTGGAAAACGGCCCTGTGGAGCGCGCAGGCCGCCGTCCGCCGTCCTGATCCCTGCCGATTCCAACGCATGGACGAGCGGACTCTGGCCTTGCGGTTTGGCGGGGTACGTCATAAGGGCTTTGTGATCACGAAGCTAGGATTCTACGTAGCCGTTGACGAGTGCCGCTACACGGCCTGGACACAGGGGCCCGGATGGATGCCCCGGGCTGGTCCCGTAGTGGTTCCGCCATTCGCGCCCCCTTGAACGGTTACCCGACACGCGACCCCGGGGTGGGCTGATGAAAAACCCGAAAATCGGACAAAATAGAACAAGTGGGTTGTCCCGAGTTTGTCGCGCGTGCTTGATTCAAGAGTGGAAGATTTCGCGACCAGGGCACGACGATGATCGCTGGTGCTTTAGATATCATTATAGGCCCACGGATGGCAGAACGGACCCACGGATGAGGA
>JBNJEM010000151.1:0-13077 GCA_051745935.1 Planctomycetota bacterium | reverse complement strand
ACTTCCGCTACACAGCGGTCGGAATATTTGCTAAAAGAGCGGTTGATAAGAGCCTGAAGGCGCTCTCAGCCTATCGAGATGAATCCGCCTTCACCGCCGGTTAGCTGCGAGGAAGGAACCAAGACTATGCGGCTCTATCTGATCAACCCGGTAAACCGCGGCAGATCGACCGAAGAGACCGCTATCTACAAAGTGGAACCATACGTCGTTGCGGCCGACGTCTATGCGGTCTCGCCGCACACGGGCCGCGGCGGCTGGACATGGTACCCGGGATCCGCCGCCTGGACGACCGCTTGATCGTTGAATCGCTTCTTGGGCTGAGGTTGGAAATGGACAAGCTGCGTGTCACGCCTTGCCTCCCTGCGGATTCGGAGGCGTTCAAGGTGCACTACCGGTATCGGGAGACCGTCTACCACATCGACGTCCTGCAAATGCCCTCCGGGAATGGTGAGATGCGCGTAAGTGTGGACGGCATTGAGCAGCACGATAGGACCATCCCGCTTGTTGACGACCACAAGAAACACTGGGTCGATGTGAGGATGCCTGGGAAGTTGAGAAAAACGCCATGACAATAAGCCCTTTTGCAGGAAAGCCGGCCGAGCCGTCCATGCTTGTTAACGTTCCCAAACTGATCACGGCCTATTACACTGAGATTCCTGATCCCTCCATACCCGAGCAACGGATCTCGTTCGGCACCTCAGGCCATCGTGGATCTGCGCTAGAGAAGGCTTTCAACGAATGGCATATTCTCGCCATCAGTCAGGCCATTTGCCTGTACCGCAAACAGCATCAGATCAATGGCCCGCTGTTTCTCGGCATGGACACGCATGCGCTCTCCGTGTCGGCTCTTGCCAGCGCGCTGGAGGTGCTGGCAGCCAATGGTGTAGAAGTCATGATCGCGCAGGGGGATGAATATAGCCCGACGCCTGTTATCTCCCACGCGATTCTCACATACAACCGCGGTCGCAAGACCGGACTCGCCGACGGCGTCGTAATCACGCCTTCACATAATCCGCCCCATGATGGCGGCTTTAAGTATAACCCCCCAAACGGCGGGCCGGCGGAAGGCTTCGTCACTGATTGGATTGAGGGGAAGGCAAACGGGTTTATCGAGATTGGCCTGCGAGGTGTGAAACGGTTTCCTTTCGAAAAGGCTCTTCATGCCTCCACGACGCACCGGCACGACTATCTTAACGCTTACATTACTGATCTCGCCAATGTGATCGACATGGACGCCATTCGCGGCGCAAAGATCAGCCTGGGGGTGGACCCTCTAGGGGGCGCCGGAGTCCATTACTGGAGGCCGATTGCCGAGCGCTACGGGTTGAACCTCACCGTCGTGAACGAGGTCGTGGATCCGACCTTCCGATTTATGACGGTCGATTGGGACGGCCAGATCCGAATGGACCCTTCCTCGGCCTATGCGATGCAGCGATTGATAGGAATGAAGGACCGCTTTGACCTTTCCTTCGCCTGCGATACCGACCATGACCGGCACGGAATCGTCACCCGCAGCGCGGGATTGCTGCCGCCCAACCATTACCTTTCCGTCGCCATCTTCTATCTGTGCCAACACCGGCCAAAATGGCGCAAAGAAGCGGCGATCGGTAAAACGTTGGTGAGCAGCCAGATGATTGATCGCGTTACCGCGAAACTTGGCAGGAAGCTCTACGAGGTGCCGGTTGGCTTCAAGTGGTTCGTGGATGGCTTGCTGGACGGTTCGCTTGGCTTCGGCGGGGAAGAGAGTGCGGGCATGTCGTTTGTCCGTCGGGATGGCAGGGTCTGGACGACGGACAAAGACGGGATCATCCCGGCTTTGCTCGCAGCGGAGATTACAGCCCGGATGGGCCGAGATCCTGGTGAAATCTACCAAGAACTCACGCGCGAGTTCGGTGAGCCTGCCTATGACCGCGTTGAGACGGCCGCCACGCCGTATCAAAAGGAACGGTTGGCGAAACTCTCTCACCGGCAGGTTAAGCTCACCGAACTGGCAGGTGAAAAAATCCAGACGGTCCTCACCCATGCGCCGGGCAACGGCGCTCCCATCGGCGGATTGAAGGTAATAGCCGAAAGCGGATGGTTTGCGGCCCGTCCGTCAGGAACCGAAGACATCTACAAGATCTATGCGGAGAGCTTCCGGGGAGCGGATCATCTGCGCCACATCCTGGAGGAAGCCCAGACCATCGTCAACGATGCTCTGGCGGCATCCCCACAGCAGCAGGGGATTCCGATCAAGACAGATTCAAAGGAGAGACCATGATCCAGCAAACCCCTGTCGGCAAGCAGATGTACAGTCTTTCGCCCATGGACCTCGAGGGATACGATTCCCTGGCCGAACTGGCCTTGGACATGCGCTGGTCGTGGAATCATGCTACCGACGAAGTATGGAGGCAGCTTGATCCCACGCTTTGGGAGACACTCGCTGAGGTTGAGATCCTGCGACAATACTTTCGGGAGTTGAAGATCCATATCATCAACGTGGTGAACTTGATGACGCTTCATCCGCAGAGCGAGCATTCTCACGAACTGAGAGAAAGGAACGTAGAAAAAGAGAAAGCGGTGGAGAGAAAAGACGTGTGTGTCAGAATTAAATTGACGTTGGATCAGAGAGAGCAAACATGAAGAACAAAACCGGTCCTTCGAAAATCGGCGCGGTGGTCTCGGTGCGCGGCAGTGTCGTAGACATACGGTTCGATACAGATTTGCCGCCCATCTACTCGTTGCTGTACGCGAAGGGGGGGGGAATTGCCATCGAGGTATTAGGTCAACTCGACGCGAATCGCGTGCGCGGCATAGCATTGACGCCCACGCAGGGTCTTGCGCGTGGCATGACGGTTGAAGACACGGGTGGGCCGTTAAAGGCGCCGGTCGGCAAGGGAATTCTCGCGCGCATGTTCGACGTGTTCGGTAACGCGCTCGACCGCGAAGGGGAAGTTTCGAACGTGGAGTGGCGCACCGTCCATCGCGCCCCGCCGGCGCTGGCCCGGCGCTCCACAAAATCCGAGGTCTTCGAGACGGGCATCAAGGTGATTGATGTGCTCCTGCCCCTGGAGCGCGGCGGCAAGGCGGGCCTGTTCGGCGGCGCGGGCGTCGGCAAAACCGTCCTGCTCACCGAAATGATCCACAACATGATCGGCCACCACGAGGGGGTCAGTCTGTTTTGCGGCATCGGCGAACGCTGTCGCGAAGGTGAGGAGCTTTACCGCGAGATGAAGGAAGCCGGCGTGCTGCCGAATATGGTGATGGTGTTTGGCCAGATGAACGAGCCCCCGGGTAGCCGTTTCCGCGTGGGCCACGCCGCTCTCACGATGGCAGAGTATTTCCGGGACGACGAGCGGCGCGATGTGCTGCTGCTCATCGACAACATTTTTCGTTTCATCCAGGCCGGCTCCGAGGTGTCCGGCTTGATGGGGCAGATGCCTTCCCGCCTCGGATATCAGCCCACGATGGGCACCGAGTTGTCGCGGTTGGAGGAGCGCATCGCCAATACCGATACCGGGGCCATCACGTCCATTCAGGCCGTGTATGTACCGGCGGATGATTTTACCGATCCGGCCGCGGTACATACCTTCTCCCACCTTTCGGCGTCCATTGTGCTCTCGCGCAAACGGGCGAGCGAGGGGCTTTATCCTGCCATCGACCCGTTGCAATCCAGTTCCAAGATGGCCACGCCGGGCATCGTGGGCGAACGGCATTATCTCCTGGCGCAGGAAATCCGGCGGACCCTCGCGCAATACGCGGAACTGAAGGACATCATCGCCATGCTCGGTCTGGAGCAACTGTCGCCCGAGGACCGCAACGTGGTCGCCCGCGCCCGTCGGTTGGAGCGTTTTCTTACCCAGCCGTTTTTCACGACCGAGCAGTTTACCGGACTCAAAGGCAAGCTCGTCGGTCTTGAAGACGCGCTGGACGGCTGTGAACGCATCCTGCGCGATGAATTCAAAGAGTACCCGGAGAGCGCGCTTTACATGATCGGGGCCGTTAACGAGGCGAGGGAAAAAGCTAAAACGAAGGGCGAACACGAAAACTAATTTTTGGTATGGAACATAGTAGGCACACCTTAAAGTCCAGTGGTTTTTTGGCGCAGGATAATTAAAAACTGCTATTCAAAACAGGAGGATTGAATATGCCGAACAAAGATGGAACTGGAAAAGATGGTAAAGGGGCAAAAAACGGAAGGCAAAGAGGAAACTGCCCAGGAGCAAAACCGAAGCCTAAACCAAAGGATGGGAGAGGTCAGGGGAAAGGACAAGAGCGGGGATGATAGAACACAGCCGTCAAGATAACAGTCATGAGCGGAGGGGGCGCAATCATCCTTCGCCCAACATGTCCCTAAAACTCATAAATCTTAAGGTGCTCCTGCCATTCCAGGTTTTTGCCGAGAAGATCGGCGTGACCCGCATCGTCGCAGAAACCCGGGAGGGTTCGTTCGGGCTTTTGCCGCATCGCCTCGACTGCGTGGCTGCGCTTGCGCCGGGGATTCTGATCTACGAAAACGAAGCCGAGGGCGAGGTTTACGTCGCTGTGGATGAAGGGGTGCTGATCAAGACAGGCCTGGACGTGCTCGTCTCCGTGCGCAACGCCATAGCCGGAACGGACCTCCGTCAACTGCGCGAGGCGGTGGAGAGGGAATTTCTGAATCTGGACGAACGGGAGCAGAGGGTGCGCTCGGCGCTGGCGAAAATGGAAAGCGGCTTGATCCACCGCCTCGCGGAATTTCATCATGACTGACGAACCCAAAAATAAACCTTTGAAGCCGAAGCCGCCGCTCAGTCAGGAGGTTGGCGCCAAGGCGGCGCGTAAACTCCGTGCGCAACGCCATGTCACTCGAACCGTCTGGTTCGGCCTGGGCATGATGGGACTGATCGGCTGGTCGGTGGCGATACCGACGCTGCTCGGCGCGCTGCTTGGTCTCTGGCTGGACCAGCGCCATCCGGGAGGCCGTTCCTGGACGCTGGCCCTGCTGGTCGTCGGCCTCGCGATCGGGTGTTTGAATGCCTGGCATTGGGTCGTTAAGGAAGACAAGGCAATGCGGCAGGAACAGGAGGATAACGATGAATGAAACTTTGAGTCTGGTGCCGGCTTTGGCGGCGGGCGGGGTGCTCGGGACGATTTTCTTCGGCGGTCTTTGGTGGACGGTTCGCAGGGGAGTTTCGTCCAAACAGACGGCGCTTTGGTTCTTTGGCAGCCTGCTGCTGCGGATGAGCCTTGCCCTGGCTGGATTTTACTTTGTCTCGGGCGGTCATTGGGACCGGCTGCTGGCGTGTCTTCTCGGATTTGTCATCGCGCGTTTCATCGTGACGCGACTTATCGGCCCGCCGGTTCAGCGTCGCAACTCCCCAGCGAAGGAGTCGAGTCATGCGCCTTAGTCCCGATGAGATTATCTTCTGGCAACACGGGTTTCTCAAACTCAACGCCACCATTGTCTTCACGTGGGGACTGATGCTCGTACTGGCCGTCGGTTCAAAGGTCATTACGCGCAAACTTTCTAAGGGTCTGAAACGTTCCCGCTGGCAGAACCTTCTGGAAATCGTCGTCACCGGCATAGAGAAACAAATCGAAGAGGTAGGCCTGAGTCAGCCGCAAAAATACCTCGGCTTTCTGGGCACACTCTTCCTGTTTGTCGCCGCAGCCAGCCTCTGCACCGTCATTCCCGGCTACGAGCCGCCGACCGGCTCGCTCTCAACCACGGCGGCACTCGCCCTGTGCGTGTTTGTGGCCGTGCCGCTGTTCGGCATCGAGGAGCAAGGGGTGGGCAACTACCTCAAGTCCTATGTGAAGCCAACGTTCATCATGCTGCCGTTTAACATCATCAGCGAAATTTCGCGCACGCTGGCCCTGGCCGTCCGCCTGTTCGGCAACATGATGAGCGGGGCGATGATTATCGGCATCCTACTCACCATTACGCCGTTCATCTTTCCGATCGTCATGACGGCGCTCGGTCTGCTCACCGGTATGGTGCAGGCCTACATCTTCTTTATCCTGGCCACGGTTTACATCGCGGCTGCCACGCGAGCCCGCAAGGCCGACCCTGAACCCGATGCAAAACATTGAAGCATAAACTATGGCAACAAAAGGAGAACTTATGGATAACATGACTATTATCGCGGTGGCATCCATTGTCATCGCCGGCATCACCACCGCTTTCGGCACCATGGCACCGGCATTGGGCGAAGGGCGGTCGGTCGCGGCGGCGCTGAGTTCACTGGCGCAGCAGCCCGACGCCTCTGCCACCATCACCAGGACGCTGTTCGTCGGCCTAGCGATGATCGAGTCCACGGCCATCTATTGTTTCGTGGTCTCGATGATTCTCGTCTTCGCCAACCCTTTCTGGAACCACGTTATCGCTCAGGTTGGAGGAAAGTAAGCTATGCTCACCGACTGGTTCACTGTCAGCGCCCAGGTTGTCAACTTTCTCATCCTGGTATGGTTGCTGAAGCGCTTTCTCTACAAGCCCATCCTTCAAGCCATCGACGCGCGTGAGCAGCGTATCGCCAAGGAACTCGCGGACGCCGACATGAAAAAAACCGAAGCTGAAAAGGAGCGCGAAACGTTCCAAAAAAAGAACGAGGAGTTCGACCGGCAGCGCGACGAGCTTCTGAGCAAGGCGAAGGACGAGGTAAAAGCCGAACGTCAGCGACTCCTCGATGAGGCTCGGCAGGCGGCCGACACCCTGCGTGCCAGACGACAGGACGCGTTGAAACGCGAACAACATAGCTTAAACGACGAAATCACGCGCCGGACCAGGGATGAGGTTTTTGCCATCGCGCGAAAGACGCTGAGCGATCTCGCGGGGACGACCCTGGAGGAACACATGGGCGAGGTGTTTGGGTGCCGCTTGCGAGAGATGAACAATGAGGCGAAGGAAGGTCTTGCCAAGGCACTAAAAACATCGTCCGACCCGGCGATCGTGCGCAGCGCCTTTGATCTGCCGTCTGAACAACGAGCTGCGATACAACATGCGCTCAACGAGACCTTCACAGCTGAAATTCAAGTCCGGTTCGAGACCGCGCCGGACGTGATCGCCGGCATCGAACTCACCGCAAACGGACAAAAGGTCGCTTGGAGCATCGCAGATTATCTCACGTCAATGGAAAAGAGCGTCGGCGAACTGCTGAAAGAAAAGTCCAAACCCCAAGCCAAACCTGAGGCCAAACCTGAGGTGGAGACTGAAGCCCAAGCCGCGCCCAAGCCGAAGTCCGGGCCTAAACCTCGCACTACCGAGGAGGCCAAATGAGCGCGTCGACCGATCATTTGCAAAGTGTATTCGACCGCGCGTTCGCTGGTCTAAACCAGGGGCGCGAAACCTTCAAGCCGCAACTGACGCCACACGAGGTGGGCACGATCAGCAGCGTCTCCACGGGTATCGCCCGGATCTCCGGCCTTCCCGGGGTGGGCTTTGATGAGCTGGTAAAATTTCCAGGCGATGTGTTCGGCATCGCATTCAACGTGGACGAGGACGAAATCGGCGTCGTGCTGCTCGGCGAATACTGGCATCTCCACGCGGGAGATGAAGTCCAGCGCACGGGCCGGGTCATGGATGTGGCCGTAGGCGACGGATTGCTGGGACGTGTCATTGACCCACTCGGCCGGCCCCTCGATGCCAATGGTCCGGTAGACTCCAGCGAGCGACTGCCGATCGAACGTCCCGCCGCGCCCATCATGGACCGCGCGCCCGTCACCGTGCCGCTCCAGACTGGACTTAAAGTCATTGACGCGCTCATTCCCATTGGACGCGGACAGCGTGAGCTGATCCTTGGTGACCGGCAGACGGGCAAGACCGCCATTGCGATCGACACCATCCTCAATCAGGGTGGCAAGGGTGTCCTGTGCGTCTATTGTGCCATCGGCCAAAGGGGGTCAGCCATCGCGAAGGCCGTGGCTACTTTTCAGCAAAAAGATGCGATGGATTACACCGTCGTGGTTGTCACCGAGGGAAACGACCCGCCGGGCCTCGCCTACATCGCCCCTTACGCCGCTACCAGCATCGCGGAGCATTTCATGGAGCAAGGCCGCGACGTACTGATCGTTTACGATGACCTCACCCATCACGCCCGTGCCTATCGCGAACTTTCTTTGTTGTTGCGCCGCCCGCCCGGTCGGGAAGCCTTCCCCGGCGACATTTTTTATATCCACTCGCGGCTGCTGGAACGAGGGACTCACTTGCGCAAGGAACTCGGCGGCGGATCGCTCACCGCGCTGCCTATCATTGAAACCGAAGCGCAAAATATTTCCGCCTATATTCCGACCAACCTGATCTCCATCACCGATGGGCAGATCTACCTATCGCCTTCTCTGTTCGAACTGGGCGTGCTGCCCGCGGTCGATGTGGGCAAATCCGTTTCGCGCGTCGGCGGCAAGGCGCAACGAGCTGCCTACCGGGCGGTGGCGGGCGACCTCAAGCTCGCTTACTCGCAATTTGAGGAACTTGAAACCTTTGCCCGTTTCGGCGCGCGGCTGGATGAAGATAACCGCAAAATCATCGAGCATGGGCGGCGCATCCGGGCCTGCCTCAAACAGCCGGAATTCGCCCCGGTGACCGTTCCCGAGCAGATCGCCGTGCTGTTGGCGTTGACCGCCGAACTTTTCGACGACGTACCACTTGACCGGATGACGGACGCCGAGCAGGCCGTGCGCAAGGCGGCGGCCGAGATCCCGGCGGAGGTGAGCGAGCGATTGGATACCGCCGACAAGTTGAGCGATGAGGATCGCGAAACGATCATCAACATCAGCCGCCAAGCGATCAAAGCCTTCTCGCCCGATCCGGAACAGGAGACCCAAAAGCAGCCCGGACTTGAAGCGAAATCCGAGCCCAAACCTGAACCAGAGATCAAGCCTGAGGCCGGAAAAGACGTCAAACCCAAGCCCAAGGCGGGACAAAAGGAGAGGGGATGAGCGACACGACTGGGAGCCTGCGTCGAAAGATCGACACCGCCGGAAATCTCCAATCCGTTGTCCGCACCATGAAGGCCCTGGCCGCTTCAAGTATCGGCCAATACGAGCAATCGGTACGCGCGTTGGGTGACTACTATCACACTGTTGAGCTGGGGTTGGGCGTCTGTTTCCGGGGCGCTGATTCGGATGGATTGATGATCGGAAAAACAAGACGATCAAATGCGGGTGTGATCGGCGCGGTCGTGTTCGGATCAGACCAGGGACTGGTGGGCCAGTTTAATGATGCGGTGGCCGATCATGCGGTTAAGACCCTGGGGGGTCTGCCGGCCAAACCCGAGGTTTGGGCGGTCGGTGAGCGCGTTCATGCGCGCCTGGCGGATGTGGGCCTGCCGCTGGTCGGGCTCTTCACGGTGCCGAACTCCGTTAAGGCCATCCCCCCGCTCGTCGGCCGGATCCTCGTTGAAAGCGAGACGCGCCGTAGCCGGGGTGATATCAGCGAACTTCACCTCTTCTACAACCGCCCCATGTCCGGGGCGGTTTATGCGCCCGTTAGTCAGCGACTGCTGCCGCTGGACAAAATCTGGCAACACGAACTGGCCAAGCTTCCCTGGCCGACGAAGAATTTGCCAGAGGTCATGGGGGGCGGCACCGAGACATTGCGGGCCCTCATTCGCGAATATCTTTTCGTCTCACTCTTCCGGGCGTGCGCCGAATCCCTCGCGAGCGAGAACGCGAGCCGCCTGGCGGCAATGCAGCGCGCCGACAAAAACATCGACGAATTGTTGGAGGATCTCAATAGGACATTCCATCGTTTGCGTCAAAGTGGCATTGATGAGGAGCTGTTCGATGTCATCTCCGGCTTCGAAGCGCTGTGAAAAAGCAAAGCGCCCCACCCTCCTGAGGGTTTAGTCGTTAAAGTGCTTTCATGATGGAGCATAGAGATGCACACGTAAAAAAGCTAAGGACAAAAATGGCCGAGTGGAACGGTAAAATAGATACGGTTCAGGAAAAGGCCGATCAGGCTCAGGGCGAGATGAAAAACCAATATCAAAAACACATTGAGGAGTTGCGGACAAAATATGCACAGGCTGAAGAGAAGATAGAGGACCTTCTTAATTCCGCAGAGAAACCCTGGGAGAGTTTTAAGGCCGCTGTGGAAAGTTCCTATGAGGCTTTGACTGAGGCCGTTCAGCGGCTGTTCCCGGTCTAAGGGCGTTTGCCCGAATTCTCTTTGCTGTGGAAAACATCTTTGGGGAAAAGGATGCGTTCCTGGGTTCTTTAAACATGACCACCAGCCGCATCACCAGCCGTAATGCATCGGCGTTCTGGGAGTCGAAGCGTAACGAGGTCGTGGTGATTCTGATTCGCGTCATGGAAGGTCGACGTCTGTAGCGACCCTGGAATGGTTCTATGGACCGGGTAGCCGGGGACACGGACCGCCGCTCCTTGACAATCAGGAAAAAAAAGGATAAAAGTGACAAAGTTATTTCAGCGCCCCCCTCACCTTTCTGATCAAGGAAAGGGGTGGGGAGCGAAAAATTCTACAAGTCAGGAACGGTAATTCATTGAAGGCTCTGGTCACTGGAGGCACAGGATTTATCGGAAGCCATTTGACAGAAGCGCTTATTCGAAAAGGTGTGCAAGTCCGCTGCCTCCTTCGAAAGACAAGCGATTTGAAGTGGCTGAGAGGTCTTCCCATCGAATTCGTTCATGGCGATTGTAATGATAAGGCCTCTTTAGAAAAGGCAGTGAGGGGTGTCGATTGGGTGTTCCATTTGGCAGGTGTGACCAAGGCGATCAAAGAGGAAACCTATTTTGAGGTAAATGGCTTTGGAACGGAAAATCTTATCCGTGCTTGTCTCGAAAATAATCCTCATCTTCAAAAATTCATCTATATGTCGAGCCAGGCAGCGGCAGGACCCAGTCGAAACAGGCACAGCAAAAAGGAGTTAGACCCCTGCGAACCAGTTTCCTTTTATGGGCGGAGCAAACGCGTGGGGGAAACGTTCGTTCTTAACCATGCTCATGAAGTTCCCGTCCTCATCCTTAGGCCTTCCGCTGTCTACGGGCCAAGGGATAAAGATATCTTTGCCTTATTCAAATGCCTCTCAAGAAGGATCAAACTCTGTCCTATAGATCCGGACCAGCGTTTGAGTCTATGTTACGTGGAGGATATTGTACACGGAATTCTATTGGCTGTTGAGACTGAGACAAAGAGCGGAGAGATTTGTTTTCTCTCTGACGGCAACGACTACCGGATGGAGGAGATCGGTGATGTCGTTGCACAGGCAATAGGGATAACTGCTTTTCGCATTCGTGTTCCCAAACGAATGCTATTGGGGCTCGCCTGTTTTTCAGAATATCTCTCCAAGGTTATTGGAAGGCCTTTGCTTCTTAACAAAGATAAAGCTGAAGAAATGATCCAAACAAATTGGGTCTGCGACATCACAGCCGCCAAAACCCTCTTGGGATTTGAACCCAGGGTTCCACTGTCGGAGGGAGCAAAATTAACCTTTGAGTGGTACAAGAAAGAAAGATGGTTATGACATAAGAAAGGCGTAATTCAATGGATCTTTTTGAAAAGTGCGCAAGAGCCACGGAGTATCAATCCGGGCTGAAGCAAAGCGGCCACTATTTCCTATTTCGAAAGCTCGAATCCCCGCAGGATCCTGAGGTGGTAGTCAACGGTAACAGAATGATCATGATCGGTTCCAACAACTATCTTGGACTCACCAGCCACCCCAGGGTGAAGAAAGCGGCGATCCAAGCCATCGAAAAATATGGTACGAGCTGTGGGGGTTCACGATTTCTGAATGGAACTCTTGATATCCACGAAGAATTGGAAAAGAAGCTGGCAAGGTTCTTTCGAAAGGAAGCGGCCCTGGTCTTCGCAACCGGCTACCAGACCAATTTGGGGGTGATCTCCGCTCTTGTAGGCCGGCACGATGTCGCGATTATCGATATGTACGATCATGCAAGCATTTTTGACGGCTGTCGCCTCTCCTTCGGCGAGATTCAAAAGTTCCGTCATAACGATATGGACGATCTCGAAAGAGTTCTCGATGCAGCCAAGGGAAAAGGCAAATTGATCATCGTCGACGGCGTCTTCAGCATGGAAGGTGATATTGCCGATCTCCCTGCTATTGTGAGGCTAGCCAGGGCCTATGAAGCGAGGATCATGGTAGACGACGCCCACGCGATCGGCGTTTTTGGAAAGGGAGGACGAGGAACCGCGGAGCATTTTGGCCTGGAAAACGAAGTAGATCTTATCATGGGAACCTTCAGCAAATCTCTTGCCGCGATCGGTGGCTTTGTCGCAGGTTCGTCAGATGTGATCAGTTGGATCAAGCACCTGGCTCGCTCGATGATGTTCAGCGCCAGTCTCCCCCCCGCTCTGGTGGCATCGGTGAGTACTGCCTTGGACATGATCGAAGAAGAACCCGAATTAAGAGCCCGGCTTTGGAGAAATACGCACAAGATGCTGAAAGGATATAAAACGATCGGGTATGATACAGGAACGAGCGAAACTCCGATCATTCCCGTCATGATTAAAGACACCATGAAAACTCACGAGATGTGCAGGCTCCTCTTCGAAAATGGGGTCTTTGTCAATTCGGTCATTAGCCCAGCCGTCCCTCCAGGACGAGAAATGCTCAGGACAAGTTACATGGCGACCCACACGGAGGAACAGTTGGACAAGGTCTTGGCTGCCTTCGAAAAGGTGGGAAGACAGGTGGGAGTGATCTGACGGAAATTGAGGGCATGACGACATACCGGTGGTATAGCAATGCTGGCTGGCTGTGAACTTAACTGCAACCGACAAAATAACGATACTCTACAACTTCATCCTGGTTATCTTCACCTTTATTTTCAGGGTGAAGATCGCAGCCCACGCTTACCATCTTGCATTTAACCTCTCGGTTATCCTTCTAGTCCTTTTATTAAGCTTTAAGAGGAAGGGGAGGAGCAGTTTGTCGGTCGGGACGGTGAGCCTATGGTATCCATTGGGACTGTACGCTCTATTTTATTATCAGACCGGGTTGATCAACAGGGTTGTCGTACCCCAGTTCATGGACGGCTTTTTTATGAATCTGGATGTCCGCATCTTCGGCAAATTTCCCGGTTTTTTCCTCCATGGAAACCATTGGAATGCTTTCCTCGACGAATTTTTTCATTTTTTTT
>JBNJEM010000150.1:0-13118 GCA_051745935.1 Planctomycetota bacterium | reverse complement strand
TGTAGCAAGGAACGTAATAATCCCTCGGACAAGCCGAGGGCATTGGGCCGACGCCCAGCAGCCCCGATCATGCGACAATTATTGATTTTGCGATGCTAAGCTTCAATGGATCACGAATGACACATCCGCGACCAGTGTATTTCAGGCGGTCGGATTTTTCCGGGTGGAACGCTGCCCGACGCAAGCCGTCCTCCCGTTGGTCGGACTCGCGGCGGACAAAGTCATCCGCGACCAGTGTGTTTGGCGTCTCGTGAATTCCATGGAGGTCACCTCTCCAGCCGCGCTGGCCGCGTCGGCCGTCCGGAGGCTGGCCCATCGGCGTGCCGCTGTTCGGCGGCGCCGGTCGTGTCTCTCGGCTGCGTCGTGGCACCGAATTGCGAGGGGATTGGCAGATTCTCCGCGGCCTGGTCGAGGCCCTGGAAATTCGCGTCTTGTTCTTCACGGTCTCGTTCTTCTGGGGTTTGGTAGTCCAGATGGCCTGCTGGATTCGCCGACGGGCCGGGGACCTCCGGCGTTGTCTCCTGGAATTCAGTGGAGGGAAGGTTGTCGGACAACATGGATTCCTCGTTGACGATTCCGGCTCCCCGCGGCGCGTGCGTCCACTTTTCGCGTCCACCCGGCCACAAGGGCGTGGGATTTCGTGTGCTGTCGGGCAGCACCGGCGCCCAAGGTCGGCAGCCACGTTCCAAGGGTCCCTGGAAGAGGGGCGTTTGGCAGCGTTGGACTTCGAAGGTCTCGCGTGACTTTTGGAAGGGCGCATACGGCAGAACACGCGGTACCAGAGCGACAATGATCTCGGTTCGTTTCTTATTGAGTTGACGCCGCTGGAAGAGCGAACCGACCAGCCAGAGGTCCCCGAGAAGCGGAATCTTGCTTTGGATATTCTCGTCCGTCTCTTGGATCAACCCGCCGATGACCATCCCTTCACTGTTACTCAGCAGCGCATTCGTTTCCACTTCTTTGGTCTGTTCCTCCGGCAATTCCGTTTCCGGATTGATTCTTCCGCTGGAAACCTTTGGCCTCACTTGCATGAGCACGCGGCTATCTCGGCTAACATGAGGCGTCACCGTCAGCACCACGCCCACGTCGAGGAAATCGACGCTCTCCATCGTGCTGGTCTCGGTCGTGGTGGTTACACGGTATCCCAGTTGTTCACCGATTTGGATTTTGGCCTCCTGCCCATCGACCACGAGCACGCTGGGCGACGCCAGTGTTTTGGCATCGGTGGTGGATTTGAGGCACTCGAGCAACGCTTCCAGGTTTCCGCCGCCCACGCGGGCGAAGAAGGCGGGGGATGCCTTGGGATTGGCCGCGCCGGCTATCTCGAACTCGAGAGTGTTGTTGAGCAACGAAGCCACATGCTTGAAGTTGACGCCGTGCCTTTGTGTATCCTCCAACCCCACCTCCAGAACATGAACTTCGATCAAGACTTGGCGGGGCGGACGATCGACCTGCTGGATGTAATCCCGGATACGGGCCAGATACGGGGGGACGTCCTCGACCACGATGACATCCTTGGTCTTCTTGAGATTGTCGGAGCTGCTTTCGGTGAAAAAGGACTGCCCCACCGAGGAGAGCAGGCCCTTGATCGTCTGATCGACGTCCGAGCCAGCGGCGTAGTCGAGCGGGAAGACCTCGAACTGTCGGCCTTGCACGTCCGGGGCGACATCCTTCCCGGCGGCCAGACTGGTCACGTGGAGGATGTCATTGCGGCGTGTCCCCGTATAACCGGCGGTTGCCAGGACAGCGGAGATCGCATGCTCCAGCGTCACATCGTTCAGGACGATGGATATCCGAGCACTGACGTCCTCGGCGCACACCAAATTACACTTTTGTTTTTGGGCCAGCATCGACAGAACTTGGTTAAGGGGCGCGTCGCGCACCACCAGCGACACGCGCCCGTTTTGGGAATCTAGATCAATCCGTCCTTCCTTGGGCTGTTCCCATACGGGAATCCGGTGTCCTTCCGGCGGCGGCACTTCCACTTGTTCAACGTCGCCCGCTGTCGTTGGATTCCGCGGGCTGTGGGTTGTGGCGGGACCCCGGGTTCGGTAGGCTTCGCTCTCCACCTTCGCCATGGAATACGGCGCGTGATCACGTCGGTCCGTATCATCGTCAACAGAGGTCGGTGACTGTTGCCCCTGGGCGCCGGAGACTAGCAACGCGCACACGATAACCGCCATCGCCCACCTCGTGGCGTGCCGCACCCTATACTTCACACGATCACGCACGACGCAAAGGTGGCCAAGCATTTTCGCCATGGGCGGCCAACACCTGATGGGGTGTGTCCGCTCGCAGCCCATGCCACGCTCACCCGATGGCGGCCTATGTTTCAGGCGGCTGGATTTTTCCGGGTGGAAAGCTGCCCGACGCAAGCCGTCCTCCCGTTGGTCGGACTCGCGGCGGACAAAGTCATCCGCGACCGGCATTAACGACTGGAACATGATGCGTCGTACCCCATCGCGCGTGGTGTCATGGTTGCGCGGCAGCGGCATGGATCTGGCTTCGATCGACTTGAATCCATTCATTTCGTCGCTACTCCGTTTCATTTCACTCTGATTCCGCGCCGGTTTCGGATAGGGTAATGCCGTCCGCGCTGATCGCAACAACGCGAAGGCCTTCCAGGACTTCGCCGACGCGCACCGCACGGTCTCCGACGATGGCAACTCGTTCCTCCTGGTCAACCAGAACCATCTGGATCCCGCGATCGCGCACCGCCGCCAAGGCCCGCTCATGTTTCTCCGCCACTTCGGGACGCTGGCGCCCCTTCACCCGCTCGCTCCCGGCACGATCCGTGGAAGGGGCGGAAGGGGGTGGTGGGGCCAGCGGCGGCGGGAGCGCGAAGGGATCGTGCGCGAGTGCCATTTCGAGAGGGGTCTCGGGCCATTCCCCGGTGGCTGGCATGTCAGCGTCCGCATCGTCCGTATCCGGCGCGCCGCCGGCCCCCGCCTTTCCAGCCGGTCGCAAAACCTGGTTTCCACCTCCTGAACGCCTTGGATGAGAGGAAGCCTGAATGGGGTTATGGTTTCTTCGTTGCGAAAGGCGGTTCACGCCGCGGTGATCCGGATTGCGGGTCTCCACTGGTGTCTCCTTGGCCCCAAGTTGAAAGCAGATGACGGTGACAAACACGGCGCCCAACACGCCCACCACCACCAGCTTGCCTGGCGTCACGCCAATTCTGTTCTTCCACTGCGACTTATCCATTGCTTTCCGCCTCTTCTGTCTCCGGTGCCTGTCGCCGCCCACGGAAATACACCGAAAGGCTTAGGTCGACCGGGTATTCGTCCCCTTCATCGGGGCTGCTTATGGCCAGTTTTTCAATGGTCAAGATTCTCGGCAGCTCGTCCAACGCTTCAAGAAACCTACAGAGTTCCGCGTAACGCGCCGAACAGGTCAGGTTGATTTGAAGCTCCGAATAGCTTTCTTTCACGGCCAGGCTACCACGGCGGTAGTCCCGGATTTCGAGTCCCGTGGCAGCGGCCAGCCGGGACACCTGTTTCAGGAATTCGGCCTCATCCGGATCATCCGGGATCCGCTGGCGCAATTGCTGGGCGTGTGCATGCGCCTTTTCCAATTCCGTTTCGGCTTGACGCAGCGCCCTGCGAATCTCCGGCAGCTTGTCTCCCGCGGAGGGACTCGGCCCCTCGTTCTCCTCGGCCGCCTCCACCTGACCGACTGGCCGCGCGGAACACCCGTAGTAAGTCACCAGGCCGCATGCCACGAGCGACAATACCGCGGTTGCCTGAAGTATGGAGTCGAGGGTTCGTGCTGGCATTTCTTGGTGTTGGCTCCGCGCGCGTCCAATCAAGTCACTAAAACAGACAATCCAACACGTAGCGCACCGCTACCCGGGTCTCGCGCGTGTCGACTTCGGTGGATTTCAGTTCCACCGTGGAAAATGCTCCTGAATCGCGAAGCGCCGATGCGAAGCACGCCACGGTTTGGCTGTCCCCCGCCGTTCCCTTCAACGTGACAATCCGGCTTGTCTGCCGCCGCGTCCTTCCATTTGCCGCGGGAGAAGCGTGCTTGGTGTACCCGCGTTGCAAGACCAAGGATTCCACCTGAACCGGCCCTCCGCTCTGAGCGGCAGCGGTGCTGACGCCCCACAGCGCCATCAAATGCGGTGGTTGATTACCCAGCTCAAGGACCAACCCCTCTTGTTTTCTCAGTTCGTCCAGTTTTGCCTGGGCTTTTTCGAGCCGTTCCTGGAGCGTGTCGAGTCGGGCTCGCTCACGGCGTTCCGCGTCCAGCCGGGTTGATCCGTTACTGTCTTGCGGTTTCGCCAGCCAAGCCGAACCACCGGCGATGATGACCATGGCGATTCCCCAGATCGCGCCCCATTGGCGCAGACGCAGGCGTAGCAGTTCCCGCCCCACCAGATCAGTCGTTACCGCGTTCATGTAAGCGTTCATTGTGCACTCCACGGAAAGGATGAGGCTCCGATAGCCACGGCCAACAGACCGGACGTGGGCGCGAGAGCGGCCGCGTGCTCGATTCGCGTGGCCTCCAGTCGCCATTGTTCGGGCCGAGGCTCGACGCGAGTCGCCAGATACTCACACGCGTTCTCCCACAGGCTGCCGGCGCCGAACAGCCACATTTTTCGGGGAACGGCTTGCGATTGGTGGCTGTTCAAGAACCGAAGGGTGCGCTGCAGTTCCGCGACCATCCGCTCCAGCGGCTGGGCGGCTACTTCCGGAACCGCTTTCTGCACCATCGCGCTGGCGTCTCCCAGCCTTCGCTTGGCCGCCGGATCGCTGGTGGCGAACAGACACTCGACGTCCTCGATGGACAGGCCGAAGGCCGTGCGGAGGGAGTCCAGCACGTGCCGGAAGCCACAGTCTCGAAGTCGCCGCACGAAGATTGGCACGCCGCGTTGAATCACGCAAAACGTGGCGGCGGAAAAGCCCCAATCCAAAGCGGCCACGGCCTCCGCTGCCTCGCTCCCGGCGGTCATGGCCAGAACCCGCCCCAGGGCAAGTGGCGAGCTGTCCAGCGCGCGACTGAAGAGCCCGGCGCGCAGGATCTCGGCCACTACCCGGGCACTGCATTGCCGGGACATCGAGTGCGCGATCACGTGCAATCCCGAGGGGTCGGACTCTTGATCCGCGCTTCCCGTGTGCCAGAACGAGAACCAGCGACCCGACGGGGGAGCCTGCTCCGCCGCGTCCAACTCGGCATCAACCATCGCGCGTTGTTCCGCGCTGGTGGCCTCCCGAACCTTGAACGGCCTGAACCGGCACTGACCAGCCGATATGGTGCACACGGCCGAGGTGCCCGAGAATCGTTTTCCTAGCGACAGCGCGCATTCGATCTCGTTTCTCACTCCGGCAAACGCGTCTTCCGGCTCATCGGTTTGCGGGGAATCGAGCGTGCGGGGAACGACCTGGGCGTCCAATAGGCGCGGACCTTTAGCGCCCCGCTCGATTTGAGCGAGTTTCACGGAACGGGTGCCGACATCGACACCAATCCAACCTTTGCGTCGCCGCGCGATCACCTCGGTCATCCTTTCACGAGTTCCCATGTATTTGACCGATCACAAGGAACACGAACGGGGGCAAGCGATTCCGCCAGAAACGGCCAGGACGCGAGGCGGCACATCCGCTCGCGCCTTGTGTCACGGCTTCCCGGCACTGGTACCATTGGTGCCTGCTCACGCTATTGTTTCCCCGCTTTCTCGGCCAACTTCTCGAGGCGTTCAAGCCGCGAGTCAATCCGATCCAACGTGCTCTTGATATCTCGCAAAATGACAAGAGATCGTTCACTGCCGCTCTTAAAGTGCGGCGGTCCCGTTTTGCCGCGCCCTCCAGACTCGGCGGGCGCGGCGGGGGCCATCAACACGATCCCCAGGGCTACCCCGACGAGCAGCGTAAGGGTCGCGGCCCATCGCGAGCGGTGCTTCGCGAACCAGCTCCGGACATCCATCATCTCACTCCTTCCGATACTCGCGACCCGGCAGGAATCGTGGAGAGTTTCCCGCCGGCTGATGGTCCGCACGGGTCGTCTCCACGCATGGTCCACGCCGGCTTCTTGTTTCGAAGTGGAACCATTCAAACCCTCCGATTTCAACGGCGGCGGCACCCGTTACTGTGCAAGCGTCGCCAGGTCAAACATTGGCAGCATGACGGAAAGGACCAGGACCGCGACGAGCAGCCCCATCACGATAATGATGCCTGGCTCCAGCATGGCCACGAGCGTTCGTAGCCGGGATTCACCATCTTCTTCCAGGTATTCTCCGATCAGGTGCGCGACCGATCCCAGGGTGCCGGTGCGTTCGGCCGTGGCCACCATTTCACCGACCGTATCGGGCATCACCTCCGCGGAACGGAAGCCCTCCGCCATGCCACGTCCTTTGAGTACGCCTTCCTCGACCTGGAGAAACGCCTCCCTGATCGGGCCGTTATGAACGGAGGTGCGCACCAGCGGGAGCGCCTCCGCGACGGGGACGCCGCTGTTGAGCATCGTTCCCAGCAGGCGGAATGTTCGGCCGACCAGTATCGGCCGGGTAACGTCTCGGATTAGTCGCACATTGATCATGGCCCGATCCGTGAATCGTCGTCCCCGCTGGCTGCGCAGGAACAGGACGGCCGCCACGGGCCCCGCCGTTGCGAGCGGTCCCCACAGCCAAAAGCGGTCGCGAAATTCGTTGGCCACCGCCATCAGGACTTGGGTCGGCAATGGCAGGCTCACATCGAAATCGGCGAAAATATCGGCGAACTCGGGAAGCACGAAAAACACCATGGCAGCCAATACCAGCGCCGAGACCAGTGTCAGCAGGGCCGGATATCCCAGGAGCGTTCGAATGGTGGTCCGAAGCCGCATCGCGCCGCGCTGCAGTTCGGCCAATTGATCCAGCGCCTCCGGTAGTCGTCCCGAGGCCTCTCCCGCCGCCACCGTGGCCACGTAGGTCTCTCCAAACACGTCCGCCTGACGCGATAATGCTTTGGAGATCGCAATCCCCTCGGAGACGTCGGCGTGGACTTCCTGAAACACCTCGCGCAACCGTGCGCCTCGGGCTTGTTTGGTAAGCGCTTTCAGGGCTGTACCGAGATCCACACCCGCCCGCGCCATGATGGCCAGTTCCATGGTGGCGCCCAACACGTCGCGCTTGCTGACCTTGCGTTTTCGGCCCGCCTTGGCAACACCGGATGCGGGCTCCACTCGCTTCGCCGCCCCCGAATCCGCGACCGAGGCGGTTCGAATCCGCCCTTGCGCGGCGTTTCCGTACGAGGAGCTCTGGGATGAATTCCCCCCGCCGACAGGGTTGCTCAGTGTGCTGGTCGTACGCATCGTGTCCACCATGTATAGCGGTCGTGGATGACTTTCTCCGCCGCGAGTCCGACCAACGGGAGGACGGCTTGCGTCGGGCAGCTTTCCACTTGCGAAAAATCCAACCGCCTGAAATATAATTCAGTCCGTAAAGGCCACTCGCATGACTTCATCCAGGCTGGTGACGTGCTCTTCGGCCAGTCGTATACCCTCCGCCAGCAAAGTACGGCCACCCGATTCCGTGAAGTAGTCCCGAATCGCGCATGGATCGGGATCGCGGGCAATCAGCCGTCGTACGTGTTCGTCAACGGTGAGCAGCTCGTAGATCCCTTTGCGGCCTTGAAATCCCGTATCGTGGCACTCCCGGCAGCCTTCCCCGCGAATATAGGATCGGGAACCGCCCGCCGGGCATCGCAGCGTCTTGAGCAACTCGGCTGGCGGGTAGTAGATCGTTTGGCATTTTCGACAGACGGTACGAACGAGACGTTGGGCGACGACGCCCAAGAGACTTCCCGCCACCTTGTACGATTCAACTCCCATGTCGATGAAGCGGGTCACGGCCCCGGCGCTGTCGTTGGTGTGAACGGTACTCAACACGAGATGCCCGGTCAGTGCCGCTTGCACGGCGATATGGGCGGTCTCCGAATCTCGAATCTCGCCCACCATGATGACGTCCGGATCCTGGCGCAAGATGGAACGAAGAGCGGTCGGGAACGTCAGGGACTGCGCCGCGTTGATCTGGATTTGATTGACCTGCTCCACTCGATACTCAACCGGGTCTTCCACGGTGACGATGTTGCAGCGTTCTGATTTGATGAGTTCAATGGCGGAGTACAGGGTCGTCGTCTTGCCGGATCCGGTCGGACCACAAACCAAAAGGAGCCCGTAAGGCCTGCCCAGCAGCTGCTTGAACTGCGTGAGGAGATCCAAGGGAAATCCCAGATGGTCGAGATTGAACGTTAACCGATCTTGATCCAGGATTCGGACGACGAGTTTCTCTCCCAAAACGGTTGGGATCGTGGAAAGCCGCAGGTCAACATGCCGCCCTTCCACGCTGACTCGACATCGCCCGTCCTGGGGAAGCCGCTGCTCCGCGATATCCATCTTCCCCATCACCTTCACGCGGGAAATCATCGCCGCGTGCACATCGCGGCGAGGCCGCAACACTTCGCGAAGCTGTCCGTCCACCCGGAACCGAACCGTGGTATGCTTCGGCCCCGGCTCCACGTGGATGTCGCTGGCGCGTTGACGCAAACCTTGAAGGACAAGGTAGTTGATCAGATTGACGACGGGGCTTCCATCCGCCATTTCTTCAAGCGACGTGACTTCCGTTTCCGCCGTCTCGGTCTGGACTTCCACCGCCGTGTCCGACAGGTCGGCCGTGACCGCGTCCACCTGAAAGTCCTCTTCATAACAACGCGCGACCATGCGTTGGATCGCGGATCGGCAAGCGAAGACGGGCCGGACCCATAGGCCCGTGATTTCCTCGATCTCATCCACCTGGGGAAGGCTCTGGGGCTCCGCCATGGCCACGCAAAGCGTGTCGCGGACTTTGAACATGGGCAGAGCATGGAGCCGCTCGGAAACGTGGCGTGGCAGCAGCCGAACCGTCGCGGGATCCACCAAGCCGTTGCGCAGTTGAACCGCCGGTATCCCCAGTTGCCGGTGGAGAAAAGGAAGAAGTTGCTCTTCGCCGAGGAGGCCCAGCTCCAACAACGCCTCGCCCAAAGGCTTCTTTTTCCGGCGGTGATAATTGAGCGCTGCCTCCAGTTCACCCTCGGTCACCAGCCCCGCGTCCAAGAGCTGCCGCCCCAGCGGCACGCTCGGTTCATCACCGTTCCAGCAGGCCGGAGGCGCAGCGCGATCCATGGCCTCGAGGGCCGGGGCCGCGGTTCGATCTTCAACAGGACATGTCGCCACGCTCATTCCGCGAAACTCCCCACCACCTCTCTTTTGTCCGAGAAGACCTCGAACCGGCTGTCCACGCCAGTCGCGTCGAGGATGTCCCGGCAAAGGCCCCCATTGATTAACAGTTTCAAAGCCCCCCCGTAACCCTCGAACTTCTCCTGCATTTCCAGCAACGTTTCCAGGCCGGCACTGTCGATCAACGGCACCTCCGTCAAGTCGAGAATTGCCCTCGGTTGCCCCTCTTCCACGCAGGCGTCGAGCAATTCAACAAAGGGCTCCAGATGCTCCGTGACCAGCGCGTCGGCGCCGTGGATCACGTCGACCGCCCCCACTCGTTCGCGTTCAAACATGTTTTTCCCTTCCGTTTATCGGGAGCTTGATCGTAAAACGCGTGCCCTGATCCAACTCGCTCTCCACGTCCACGGTACCGCCGTGCATTTGCACCACTTCCTTGACCAGGGACAGCCCCAGTCCCGAACCCGTTTCCTCTTGCACTCGAGGGTTGTTGCTCCGGAAGAACTTGTCGAAAAGACGAGGGATGTCTTGCGGAGAAATACCCACGCCCGTGTCTTGCACCACCACGGTGAATTGGCGCTCGGCGACCATCACTCGCAGGTTCACTTTCCCCCCCGCCGGCGTGTATTTGGCGGCGTTGCCAAGCACGTTGACCAGGGCAGTGGCGATTTTCTCTTTGTCCAAGTAAAACTTGGGCCATTTGGCGGGGAATGACGTTTCCAGAGTGATTCCCTTCTGGTCCATCACGGGTCTCACTTTTCCGAGGACCTCGTTGAATAGGCGAGCCCCATCCGTCTCCTGCGACTCCATGTGCAGGGCTCCCACCTCCATGCTGCTGACATTCAGTAGGTCGTCGACCAATCTCCCGAGCCGGGTGGCCTCGGCGTTGATCGTGTTGCAGAACTCCTTCTGGCTCTCCAGGTCCAGTTCCTCGCCGGAGGCGAGGGTCTCGGCATACGCCTTCATGTTCGCCAAGGGCGTGCGGAGCTCATGGCTGACAGTCTGCAGGAAACCATCGCGTGCCTTGGCGGCCAGCTTCTGCTGCGTAATGTCGCGAATACACCAGACCTCGGCGCTGCTGGATCGTTCTTCTTTGCCCCGCAGCGCGTGCCGGGATACACGAAGAAAATGATCGCTTCCGTTGTTCGATTGCACGATTTCCGCCGTCCGCCTCGCGCCCCGCGAACCCGACCGCAGCCTCGACAGGACCGCTTCGCTTCGTTCATCAGTGCCGAGGCACTTGTCCACGGGGACACCTTCCAAGGCCACGTCCTCCCGGCCATGAGCGACAATCGCCTGAAACGCCGGGTTCGCGAAATTGATTCGACCCTCTCGATCCACCAGTGCCAGCCCGTCCGGAAGACTTGTGAGCACTTCGTGTCCGCGCCGCGCGGACAAATCATGGATCGCCCGTGACACGGTCTGGTTGAGGTTGGAACGATGTTCGTCGTTATTCCAAACGCCGGCAAGTCGATTCCATCCCCTGGCCACCGGACCGCGACCCCGCACCTCCTTTAAATCCACTTGAGAGGGGGCAACAACCGCCGCCAACTGTTGCAGTTGTTTCGCGATCGTCGCCAGAGGACCGAGGGCCCGATATAGAACCGCCGCGCCGATTACCGTCAAGCCGAGGGGCGCCACCAGGACCAGGGCAAAGAACTTCCACCCCGTGGCGAGTCGCGCCGAAGGTTCCGCCTCGCGAAATGCCACGTGAAGCGTACCCAACCCTTCCTCTTTGCCAGACAGCGGCACGCGATACTCTATCAAGGTGTTTTTCGCGTCGGCGCTCCAAAACCGAAGCCGTTCCACCCCTTCCCGCGTCGAATACTCGGCCGCCGGCTCCCGGTAGGTCTCGCCAACTCGCTCCGCCGACGAGTGAACCAGGATCTCGCCACCCGCCGAAACCACGGTGCAATACTCGACGTTCTCCGCCGTGGCACACGCCGCGAGCCGCGGTTCCAGACCCCGCGCGCCATCAACGCCGCGGGCCGATTCCACATGAGATGCCACCCTCCGTAGCTGCCGCCACCGGACAGCCTCGACCTGCCCTCTGGAGAGGAACAAGTAAAGGACGACCAGCCCCACGCCCATCGAGATCGCAGCCGCCGCGCAGAAAACCACGGACAAAGCCACCAATCGGCCAGGTAGTTCGAAATGGGCAAGTCGGAATCGCATTGTTTACAACTGGTAACAAAACTGGTTTTCGCTTCGAATACGGCCCTGGTTTTTGGGCACCCGTCATGGTCTTATTAAGGGGGAATAGCCCGTAACAAAACCTGGCTTCCGCATCCAAAACTCCTTGGATAGCAAGAACTCTGAATGGTTTTGTTAAGGGGTCTTATACCGGTCGCGGATGACTTTGTCCGCCGCGAGTCCGACCAACGGGAGGACGGCTTGCGCCGGGCAGTTTTCCACCCGGACAAATCCGAGCGCCTGAAATATATAGTTCGAAATCGCATCCTCCAGGGAAGCCGTCGCCCGAATACCGCCGGGCTTCGCTACGCGGGTGCGGGAGCACCGGCAAGGATCTCCCGAACGCCCGCGACGATCTCGCTCGGACTGAACGGTTTGCAATAGGTCCGGTTCACTCCAAACTCCTCTTCCAATTGGCGAAAGTCCAATTCCAGGCCCTTGGCGGTCAGGAAGACGATCGGCGTGCTGGCGTGGATTTCGTGGTTGCGCATGGCCGCGCATAGTTCCAAACCCGCCATTTCCGGCATTTGTTGGTCCGTGATGACCAAGTCGAAGTGTTCTTGCCCCAATCGCTCCCAAGCCTCCCGCCCATTGTGCACGACCGCCACGTCAAAGCCACCGCGGCGGAGATTGAAGGCCGTGACACGGGCCAAGGCTCGGTTGTCTTCCGCAATGAGGATACGTTGTGCTGACAAGTCCTCTGCCAATGGTATCTCTCCTGCTCACTGTGTTCTTTCATGGCGCATCGCCATGTTCCGGCGCAACAGCCCTTGCCTATTTTCTCGGACCGGCAAGGGCTGAATGATTATGAAAACCAACAAAACCGTTGGAAATGCTTTTATGCCTACACGGCCCACCCCCCTTTGCGCAATCCAGCCATTTTGACAAGGCCGGCCAGCGGGGGCGGGTCCCCATGCAAAAACAGGTGGGACTTCGTCGCCACGCCCGGCCCTTAAAGCTCGTCATAATTGACGCTCGCGTCACTATTCGTGGCGTCACCGCAGTTGACGATGAACTCGCCGGTCTCGGACGAATACTTCCAGGACGTCGCCGGCTCGGCATCCGCCGACAGGGCCGTGCTGTCGCTGCCCACACTGACGCTGTCGTCCTTGACGCTTCCGACCGGACACGTGGGAAACTGGTCGTTGCCGCGCAGATACGGGTCGAGGTCGTCCTTAAACGTTGCCTCGGTGCCGTCAGCACCAGGCAGATCGCCGCCATTCTCGGCGGCGTACAACTCGATGGCGTTGCGCACAATGCCCAACGATTGTTTCAGCCCGTTGTCGGTGGCGGTGGCCGACGTGCCCATGAACTTGGGCGCGGCCACGGCGGCCAGGATCCCCAGGATCATCACCACGACAACGAGTTCGATGAGAGTGAAACCGTGCCTAATCTTCATTTCTGCAACTCCTGATTTAAGAATTCACTTCGACAATAGTCGATCGACGGGAGGTCAAGCGTCCCTCGAGTTACGGAAGCTTGGCCTTCACCCGCTGAGGAACCGTAGCTCACAGTTCAAAGTGCGGTGGCGCCGGGACGCTAGTTTTTTCCGCAACCGCCGCTGCCCGGCCTTCCCGTTTATTGCCACCATCGGAAAAACCCGACACTTGCGCCGCCAGAACTGGACCGATAAAAAGTAGTTGTTGGGCATGGAGTGTCCTTTATCCTGTTTTTGTTCCGGCTGCCACCAGTGCATTTCATCGCCCGGACGAAACAGAAACGCCGCCACCGCGCAC
>JBNJEM010000149.1:0-13238 GCA_051745935.1 Planctomycetota bacterium | reverse complement strand
TTTGGCTCCCACGAGCAAGCTCGTGGGGGGCCGTGGCTGGGTGGGCTCTGGCTGTAGCCCGTGAGTCTTTGGCTCCCACGAGCAAGCTCGTGGGGGGCCGTGGCTGGGTGGGCTCTGGCTGTAGCCCGTGAGTCTTTGGCTCCCACGAGCAAGCTCGTGGGGGGCCTTCGTTATTCATGATTCCTTGTTCGATATTCAATATTCAATTCCCTTTCCAGCTGCCATCCGTATCCCCGGTGCGCTGATTGTCCACGCGCCGTTGACGCCTTAAAAGGACGATTCCATTTTGGACTGCCATGCCCCCAAGGTTCACGAAAGCTTTTGGAACTACAAAGAGCACGGAGGGAATATCGAGCAAGGAATTTCGAATGATGAAGTTAGGCGGAACACGGATCAACACGGGTGAACCATTCTCTTTCTCAAGTCTGTGTCCTCCGTGGTTGAAGCAGAACCCGCCGTTGCATGCCACACGGGCGAAACAGCCCGTTCAATGTTGCCCGTCGAAGAGCGTGTGACGCCATGAAGTACGACACTCGGGAGAATTGCATTCTCCGGTTTATGCAATGCTGGGGTCAACAATGCGGACGATGCGCGCATGATGCCGACTCCTACCAGGAGTCTCGGAAGTCAAAAATGAAGTGCGGCGGCCATTTGATTTGAGAACCGCTAATGGAGATGGATGAACACTGATGGCGAGAGATTTTCGTAGTGAGCGTGTTTGCGCGGAGGAAATTATGCTAGACAATTGATGAACCCGGGATCCGAGGATAATGTCGCGTCCGTGTCAAATAGCAGAAACGGGGAGCTCATGACCGAATTCATTTGCGAAACGTGCAAGGGACGGATCCATGAAGAGAATCAAGATCGGGTGGTAGCGAGGTGTCCCTCGGAGATTTTTCCCTTCTCACTTATCGCCGTGGCGGATGGGATTTCCAGTTGCGCGTTCGGCGGCAGTGTCGCTCGCTGGGTGGTCGAACAACATGTGGCCACGGATTACATCCCACTTTTTCCAGATGTCGGCACTGAAACCGTCTTTCGAAACTATCTCGCCACGTTGAACGAGCAGTTTCGCGCCGAATTCGCGGATCTGCCGGAAATGCTCGAGTCGGGCGCTTGTCTCAGCATGGCCGTCAACCGGGCAAATGAAACCCACTGCTTGTGGGTTGGCGATGCACCGATCTATGAAACAAAGCAACAAAATGGCCGCTACATCACGAAACTGATCTCTCGTCCCGATGTTTTGGACGAAAAGTGTGTTACCGATTGGTTTGGCGGGACCAGTCCGTTTGAGTTGAAACACGTTCAATTATCGCGGGAAACGGAGATTGTGACGATCACCAGCGATGGTGTCATTCACGATGCGAACATGTTGAATTCCGCGTATGAAGAACTCGGATTCACACATGCCCTCGCCAAAGCCGTGCAAGAGGAATCGCTCAGGAATCCACGGGCCGATGACGTGAGCATTGTAGCCATGAAAATCAGGGAGCAGCGGTAGCACGTCGTATCAACGTAGCCGACGTCGTAACGCTTTAGTCAAATGACGGAAACTCAGGTCAGCCGTCGCAGGCTGACGACGCTGGACAGGAAAGTTCACCGTGTGTCGCTAGATTCACTGTCGTCGGGCTCGAAAGCGTGACGTACACCCATCGACCTAACAGCTCCCTACAATGTCACTGTTACCCCACCGCTTTCCTCGTGATTCACGTGGATCGGCATGTCTAGGAACTGGCGAATGACCTCCAAGTGAGTCGTGCTGTGTGGCGATAGGTCATGGGTGCGGAATGTGCCTCCACCGCTTCCCAAATGACGGCCGATGGCCAGCGGCAACATGAGTTGATCGGCCAAATGAATTCCGACCGGGACGCCGGATTCCAGATAGGCGTGGGCGTCACGGCATGCCTCCATGGCCACCTTCTCGGCACGCACGCCCTTTCGGCCGAATCCGGTGAACACTTCCGTGACATGGTCCGATTCGAGCTCAATCAAGACGACGTTGCCGGGACCCGTTGCATTAGCCACTTCTTCCACGGTGAAACAACGCTTGTCCCAGCCGCTCTTCTCGGCAATGACGCGGCATTCCCGCTCGGCAATATGCCGCGGCAAATTGGCCACCAAAGCTCGCACTCGACGCATACTGACTTTACCGCGATCCAAAAGCTGTAATTGGCTGAGTGCATCCGAAGGCGACATGTGAACGGTCAGCCGGCCCCCTCCAGCTGGATAGAAACCGGGTCTAACCAGTTTGGCTTCAACACGCGGGCCCATCCGGTTGACCAGCGGCAGAAATGCCTTCTCCAGAAAGTCAAACGGTGGCGCCAGCGGGTTGTGAGTGCCGCCCTCCAGAGTGAGATTGGATTCGTGCTTGGCCGTTAGTAGCGCGGGCAACACCGTTTGCAATACCAGGGTCGCGCTGCCGGCAGTTCCCACGCGAAAAACGTGACGTCCTGCCTTAACTTGGCTCGGTTTGAAGATCAAACGCCGTGAGCCCAGTTCGGCTCCTTGCATCGCGGCTTGCCCCACCTCCGCCGCGGCACGTGCGGCCGCCAGATGTTGCCGCATGAGTCCCGGTTTACGGCGATTCGCGCGGATATTGTCAATGACAAAAGCTCTGCCAGTTGCCAGTGACAGAGCCAATGAGGAGCGAAGAATCTGTCCTCCCCCCTCGCCTTGCGATCCGTCGATTGACAGAAGGTTCTCGTTCATGATTATTCCATTGTCAAGTTTTGCGGAACGGTAGCAAGAGCCGGATCTACCAAGCCGACATCGACCGATATTTGCACCGCGCGGCAACTGAAGCCGGGCGTCGAAAGTGTACCGAACATGGAAACTCATATCGCGAAAAGCGGCGGTGGGCCCTTGGGGCTTTCCGCGATCGAGGGAGCTGGAGAAATGGCAGTTTATTGTGCCTCGCTTGCTGCCAGAATTCTGGTGCGGAAACTCTGCCGGATTTTGGCCTTCGCCGCGTTGTCCCCCCGCCACCGCGCTCCTAAAAACCGCCTTGGCTGGTTACGCAAGCGTCGGTTGAAACACTGGCCACATTTCCACTTGTGCACGCGCCAGGGGAAAGATGGACATATGGTCTGTCGACTGACGTCCTTGGAGTTCTTGTGGAAAAACTGTCGAATAAGTCTCTCGACAGGTTCTTGTATCAAGAGTTGTTTCGTCCGCTTGATTTCTGTCTGAAAACAAAGGGGGTTTCCGTCTATCGAGAAGGTGTAGCTAGACGTAACGGAACGTGAAATGTGGTGGCGCGGCTGTGTTACGTAGCAAAGAACGTGAATGACCACGGGACAAGCCGCGTGGCATCACACTTTTTTGCAATCCTGGGGCCTAGTAGGCTGACGACGATTGAGTGAGAACTGCCCAGTGTTTCGCCAGATTCACGGTCGTCAGGCTCGAAAGCCTGACCTGCGCCAATCGGCTCCACGCGTTTTTCTTGAACAGCACCGTACAAAGGATTGCCAGACATGAAACATTCATCCGTGTGCTCCGTGTTATCCGTGGTTGAAAAGAGATCCGAAAAACTAACGAAATCCCGAGCATTTGATGAGGTTCACCCCAACGTTGCAAAAAGGAATGCGTAGGACGGGTCTCCAGGCCCGTCTATCACAGTGGAAAATGGTCATCTTGCGGATGTTTGCAGACTTCACGTTTCGTGAACTTTGCAGACAGTGAATCAAAGTCGGTTTCGCACGCCAACAGACGGGCCTGGAGACCCGTCCTACTTCAATCGTTATGCAACTGCAGGGTTCACAATGAGCATCGCGTAGATGCGGAGGAAACGAAACGATACGAGTGATTCTTCCTTGTATGGTCCTTGGCGTGGTCCTGGCGGGCACCCGCTTTGCGTGGATAGCAAGCAAACCAGAAGAGCGCCAATTCAACGTTCAATTGAGTGCCTGGTTTTCTATTGCGAGAGAGCATCGCGTCTTTCAGCTGTTGTGGTTGTGGAGCCGTTGCAGACCGGCAAGCCCCTTAGCGTGCGGTTTGATGGGACCGCTTGCCTTTTCCCAGTTTGATATGGTCGCCGTGGAAACGCCGACCGCTTCCGCGAAATCGGCTTGGCTCATTCCAAGTTTGCGTCTCAACCGGGCGACCGAACGGGCAGTCGGCTTGAATGGCTTGTTCTTTTGACGATCTCGCGAAGCCTT
Source organism: Planctomycetota bacterium (assembly GCA_051745935.1). GTDB lineage: Bacteria > Planctomycetota > Planctomycetia > Pirellulales > Pirellulaceae > JBNJEM01. Next base: position 9,084 of record JBNJEM010000149.1, on the reverse strand, counting down.
TCCGCGTGCTGCCTTCTTTCTGTTCGACCCGCCTGTCTTCCTGCCGCGGCTTGTTGGCGCGGTCTTCGTCCCGCACGCCTTTTGTTGACGCGTGCTTCCCGACCGTGAGCGGGGCTTGGAAGGAGCTGGGGGGATGTCGGTCGTCGTGTCTTCCAACTCAACGCCGAACACGTCTTCGACGTCCGCCGTGGAAAGTGACCGGCGACGAGCACGTCGAGAGCCGGTGCCGGCGATCGTATCGGCGGCGGCATCGGCCGTAATCAACTCCTGGTGATCAACGCCGCGCAACAGGAAGAGCAGTTCGGGCTTCTCGTCAAGACGGGCACCGATGCCGTACATGACGGCGGAAATATGCTTGCACATGCGGGCCACGTCGGGACAATCGCATGAATAGCGTATCTGTCCGGGCCGGGGAAAGAGCCCGTGCTCGCGGTCGGTCACGGTCCGCATGATCTCATCGGACAGGTTGCCCTGCAGCAATTCGATCAAGGAGCCAATCTTGCCGATACACCGCTGCTTGAGGTCGTCCCACGTCTTTTTGTTCAACGGCGTGATATCGACGTCGACGTGATATAGCTTCGATCCAGACACCATGGCCTCGACGGTCCCCTCTTGGATGTCGAGATGGCAGATGGAGCCGTTGCGCGCGTAGGTCCGGCCGCGGGGAAGACGGTTGCTGAAGTCGCCGAACGATTCCAGGTGCGTGCACCAGCCTTTTCCCCAGAAGCTGCGAGCGATCGCGCGCCCTTCGATTTCGACCGGCTGGATCTCTTTTCCCCGTTTTTTGAGCTTCGCGACTTCGGCTTTCGCCTTCGCGCGACGCTGAGCCACGGGAACATAGGGTTGCCAGCCACGGAAAGAACCGTATCTTCTTCGTCGCCGTCGCATTGTCTTCACACCTCGGCACGTTGAAGGTCGAGCGATACCATGTCCATGATTTCCTCGTCGGTCATCTCGGTGAGGGCTTTCTCAGCGCCGCCCTCGAGCAGGGCGTCGGCCATCGCCTGCTTCTCGCGGATGAGCGCGTCGATTTTTTCCTCGATGGTGCCCCGCGTCACGAACTTGTGAACGAGCACGTTGCGTTGCTGGCCGATCCGGAACGCGCGGTCCGTGGCTTGGTTTTCGACAGCCGGATTCCACCAGCGGTCGAAGTGTATCACATGAGAAGCAGCGGTCAAGTTCAACCCCGTGCCCCCGGCCTTTACGGACAGAATAAGAAAGGGGGGGCCATCTTCGGACTGGAAATCGGCGACAATCTTTTTGCGAGTTTTGACCGCCGTGCCGCCATGCAACACCAGCCCGTCGCGCCCGAACACCGTGGCGAGGAATTCGGCCAGTGGTTCGGTCAGCTCGCGAAACTGGGTGAAGACCAGGACTTTTTCGCCACGCGACGAGATCTCCACGCCAAGTGAGCCCAATCGTTCGAACTTGGCACTCGCGGAGGGGTCGTACACCGCGTCTCCCGTGAGCTGGCTCGGGTGATTACAGATCTGCTTGAAACGCATGAGGTAGCTGAGCACGAGCCCCCGGCGCTTCATGCCCTCGTCGCCCGTTTGAGCGAGCGACTTGCTCAGCGCCGCCACGCTTTGCTTGTAGAGCACTGCCTGCGGTTTCGACAAGCCGCAGAAGACCTGCATTTCGGTCTTTTCGGGAAGATCCGGGACAATGTCGGGATCGGTTTTCAGGCGTCGCAGGATGTAGGGGGCCACCAGTTTGCGGAGCGGCGCATAGTTGGGATGCTCGCCGCCTTCGAGCGTTTTAACAAAGGATTTGAATCGTTTGGCGCTCCCCAACAGACCAGGGTTCAGAAAGTCGAAGATCGACCAGAGATCTCCGAGCCGGTTTTCCACGGGCGTGCCGGTCAGGGCGACACGTGCGTCTCCTGTCAGCTTCTTCACCGCCCGTGTTTGCCGCGTGGACGCGTTCTTGATCGCTTGGGCTTCGTCAAGGATGATCCAGGCCCAGTCGACTTGGGACAGCCAGCCGAGCCGGGAGGTCATGCTATAGGTGGTGATTACCAGGTCCGTATCGCCCAGCCGTTCCCGCGGACCGGCCGCAATCTCGTCCAAGTCCTTCCGGGATGTCTCGGATGAATGGGCGACAAGCAGATTGAGTTTCGGCGCGAAACGCGTCGCTTCGGACTTCCAGTTGCCCAGCAGCGACGCCGGCACGATCAATAGCGACGGCCTGGGCCCCTCCTTCTGCTTCCGTTGCTTGTCTCGGAGCAACAACGCGAGGATCTGTATTGTTTTGCCGAGCCCCATGTCGTCAGCCAGACAGCAACCGACTTGTAAACGGGAACAGAACCAGAGCCAATTCAGCCCGTGGAGCTGGTAGTGCCGTAGTTGGCCATGGAACCCCGAAGGCGCCCCACCCCTCAACTCTTCCGGTGCCCGTAGCGCGGACAGCGTCTTTCGAAGTCCGTCGCCCGCCTGCACCGTCGACCAGGCGTCACGCTGCGCAACCGCCTCGTCACGCGCCGTTAAGTCGTGCGGGGCGCCGGCGAGCATGCGCATCCCGTCGATGAAAGAGACACCGTCGGAGCCGACTTCTTTTTCAACTCGTTGCCAGTGGTCAAGCGCCTCGCGCAGCTTTTGCTTGTCCACCTCTACCCACTGCCCCTTGAACAGCACGAGCCCTTCGTTGCCTTCCAGCAGCGCTTCCGCCTCCGCCGCGGACAGCTTTTGATCGCCCAACGCCACCGATATGTCAAACGCAAGCAGTGATTCTTGTCCAATCGCGGACTTCTTGTTCTTGCCGTCGAGCGTTACCGTAACGCGCGGCCGGGTCCGTTTCTGCCACCAATTGGGCAGTTGAGCCAGCAGCCCGCATTCCTCGTACGTGGGAATCTCCCGCAGGAACTGGTAAGCCTCGGATGGAGTCCACACGAGGGGATGAAACACGTCGCCGGTCTCGACCAAATCGGCGATCAATTCACTTCGTTTGGCCGCCGCGTGGAGCGGCGAGAGGAGTTTCAGCAATTCCGGCTTCTTGCGCGCGCCGGCATACTGTTGGAGCGCGCGTCCGAGGGGCAGTCGCTGTACGCGGCCACTCCGTGACAATCCGCTCGCATAGGTTGCCATGAATGCAAACGGATATTCGGCGTCGCCTTTGTTTTCCGCTAAATGGAGTGTCACGCGTCCGACACGAGACCACCGGGCGGCATAGGCCTGCAAGAACGCATTCAGCCCACCACACTGTTCCGCCTGGGCCATGGACCAGTCCAACAATCGCTGCCAAACGTCATGGAGCATCTGGGGGGAGACATACTCGGCCCCCACCATGGGCGGGGTGTTCCCGGCCCATTCCGCCAGCACACCGGCCGTCGGCCACTCGATCGCGTCAGCCGTCAATGGCACCGTCTCCGGCACATGACACAATGCCCGGACGAATTCAGCGGCGATATCTCGCCAAAATGAAACGGAGGCATGCACGGACGGCGGCACCGTTGCCGCGGCCAAGGCCACCAACCCCGCGGATTCACTCTCTGAAAAGCGAGACGCGATGGCGGCGGCCCAACGCGCCTCCTCATCACCAGCGTAGCAGGTCACCAGACCGTGCGGCGTTACTCGTAGCTCCACCAATTCCGCCTCCCTGCTCAGACAACCCTACCCGCTCGAACGTCACCTGGTTCACAGTATACCAACTATGCATTCCGAAGTCAGGCAGGCCGGGTGGAAACCGGGCCAGTCACGTCCGTTACCAGCTAGTTCGGCTATTGTTCGGTCATTACATGGAGACCGCGTCTTGAACCAATTGAAGTTGTTCCGCCGGCAATTCGATCAGAGCAAGAGAATCGGACTGAGGTTCGGGACGGAACTCGACTAGGTATAGACGCCGCCCTTTGACGCCAATCGGACCTCGGTCTTCCCGTACAACACCCTCAATTGAGTGCGTCGACAATCGAAACCTGACCAACTCACCTTTTCGAAACCGTCGTTCAGCCATGGCTGATTCTCCGTCTTAGTTTACCAAGCGGCACCGCCGACCAATGCCTGTAAGTAAGTGTGCATCAGACTGAGCGAGCAGGAGACACCTCGCCACTACCATCAGCCACAGATGCGAGCGGCCGGTCCCGAACAGGTGGGTCAACACTTACCGGGCTATCTGGTATAGCAATCTTCCGCGACGTGCCGCATCAGTGTGCCGTTCTCGATCGACGCAATACTACCCCGACGGTTTCTTACCGCCCGTAACAAAACCTGGTTTCCGCTTCCAAAAATCCCTGGATAACGGCACACCGGCACGGTTTTGTTATGGGTTCCTAGCCTCTTTGTCGTCGCGGCGCCGGATCGCCCGGACGCCCGTCGGCAAGGGGCTGTGCTGAAGGTCGTCCATGGCGAGCTCCTCCACGTTTTCCACACGAACAACAGGACGTGCATCTGCACGGTCACTTGTTTCGAGAGTCACGTCTTTCAACTGAAGCGTGTTTACTCTTCTGGCATAGAGGCCCCAGACCGGCAGTTTGCGGTTCCAGACGCCGACGCCGGGCTTCCGGATCGGATCCTGCACGCTCGGCGGTCGTCCAAGACGCGGATCAATCACGGCATCGGGCGTGTATTTCACACTCAGATCGCGAACGGTCACTTCACCGATCGGCTTCTCCGCCCAACTCTCGAACGACACGGCGCTGCTGTAGACGTCGGTCGCGCTGATCCGCTCGAACGTGAGGCGGCCCGCCGTGTTGCCTTCGCGGATCGATACATGAAGCGCACAGGCGACATTCTTCATCGTGACGTCTTGGACAACGACGTCCTCCAGCGGGCCGGGCGTCGGCGTCCACGCGGATGGCTGGAGTAGGATTCCCGCGAGCATGTTGGTGCGGTGCAAGTTTTCGGGCGTGCGGTGTTCGAACTTGCCAGGGCCTTCAAAATGACAGTCCTTGAACGTCAGCCTCTGGGCCGGACCGATCAGTCGAACGCCATTGCAGGAGGAGTTGATTCGGCAGTCCTTCACCACGCCATCCTTGATGTAGTGTCCCGCGATGGAGTCGTCGCCGGTGAAGAAACGACAGCCCGAGATGAGAACATCTTCATTCCACCGATCGGGGCTTCCTCGAAAGTGGACGCCGTCCCAGCCGCCTTCGAACGTGGCGTTCGTCACGCGGACCTTTTTCGACGCGTAGAAGAAGAACGCGTAGTTCGCCGAGTCCCGGATCGTGACGTCCTCCAGCGTCACCTTCACGCAGTCAGACAAAAGCACCGTGTGCGGACCTCGCATTCGGGCTTCGCCCTTCGGATCGAAGACCTTGTTGCCGTCGATCATTCCATCCCCCGTGATAGCGATGTTGCGAAGTCCCTCGCCGACAATCAGGCCGCGGTTCCAACGGCCCTTTCCCCAGTCGCCGGATTCAAAACCGAAATAGGCGTCGAGATCGTCGACGCCAATGAGCCTTGCTCCCTTCGATAAATGCACTTCGACGTTGCTGCGCAGTCTGAGAGAACCGATGAGGTACTTGCCCTCCCGGACAAGCACTCGCCCTCCGCCAGAATCCGCACACGCGTCGATCGCCGCTTGCAAGGCCTTGGTGTCGTCGGCAACGCCATCCCCTCGGGCGCCCATGTCCGTCACGACGAAGGTCCGCGCGTCGCCAGACGACGATACCTCCTCTCCCTGGGCCAAGGGAACGAGAAACAAAACCAGAATGCTTGCACAACAGAGCGTAGGTCGGTTCATGGGGACTCCAAAGGGTGTTGAGTATGGGAAAAACGTAACCGTTCACGGGTTCACAATTCCTAGAGTGTTGTTTTAGCGATTTTGCTACGTTCCCGCCATGGATGGTAAAGGTCGACTCATCGAGGAACTTCGCGCAACGGTTGCGAAACAGCCTGCGCAGCTGGAGGAGCAGGCGGCTCGGATTAGGGAGTTGGAGCTGGGCACGATCCCATTGCGTGTCGTCGTGTGATAGCCACAAATTGTTTCTCGTATTGGCGTTGTGACAACGGACATGAGATGGCGTTACCTGCCTTCAAGTCGAAGGCAGATACGCACCCCCGATCTGCGTGCCCTCCGCTGTTTGCTGTCCTCATCACGTCCTTTTCCGCCCACGTGGATCCACGGTCTTCGAAGCAATAGGTCAGTTCGGACATTTCACCACGGATCTTACCGATGACACGGATAGGGTGCGATTCCGTGAGGGGATACATTGAATCGTCCGGTGGTGACCAAAAGTCTCGGATCAGGAGGTCTGATACCGCCGGCACAAGGCCTTCGGGGAGAATCAGTGACTGGTGGACGCCGGAGTTATTTCCGAACCGATCCTTCCCACTCCATTGCTCTGATATGAATTCAGCTTCTGTTGTCTGCCCTATATCAGCGTTCTTTAGCGAGTGTTAGCGGTTTACTCTGGCACGCAGTCCTTCAAACAACGCGCTCAATCGCTTCGCGCTGTTGGGCAGATGTGTGGGAACCCTCCGAGCGTTTACCGGGTGAGAGTACGATGTTAAGATAACCGGTGCTTCGAGTCTGGATCGGTTCCAGGCGCATCCGGCAAAGATAATCTCAGTCCATTGCTCGTTGAAGGAGACCTCGCATGAGTCGCTGCCTGTGCGTTCTGCTCGCGTTGATTTTGCTGGGCTCGATAGCGTCCGCCCAAGAAGAACTTATCGTCAACGGGGGCTTCGAGCGGGGGCTTGACGGCTGGAACGACTTCTGGTCACGGGCGAACCGGGGAAGCGGGACGCCGACGAATGAGGACGCAGAGGGGGGCGAGAGGTGCCTGCGAGTTGAACACCCTGGTGAGCGGGATTGGAGCGTCCAACAATCACAGCGGGTTGAAGTCGCGCCGGGCGAGATTTACGAGATGTCCGCGGCTATGCGGCTCGAGGGCGACGGACGGACGACGCTCGGCGTCGTTCTTCGCGACGCCCAAGGGAAGACGATTGATTGGGCCTTCGGCGGTCGGTCAATCGGCGCGAGCGACGATTGGCGCGGGGTCCGCACGCGATTTGTCATTCCTCACAACGGGGCGACGATCATCCCGCGCGTGATCGGCACCGGTCCAGCGACGGTGTGGATCGACGACGTCTCGCTGCGTCGGACGGGATCGCTAAAGGCGCTCCGCGCGAGCAATCTGCCATCGCGAGTTTCGGCCACGAACGGCCTGATCGATGTGTCAATGACCACGGCCGACGGTCGTTTCTCGGTTACAAATTGCCGCACGGGGCGGCGGTGGGCGTCGGCCGTCGACGCGCAGGCGGTCGTGCTTCGTGCAACCTCTGTCGAAGACGGTTTTGACCTAGATCTGCTCGAAGCGGACGATATGCTCGAGGTCCACGCTCGCGTACGGCTGGAACAAGACGCCCCGGAATTCGTGATCGAGCTCGATGGAGACGGCGAGTTGCCTCAGCCGCTGTGCTTCCCACCGCCGATGACGACGCGTCGCGATGAGTTCCTGATCGTTCCTGTCAATGAGGGTATCAGCTACCCGGTTGATGATGAAACGCTGCCGTCGATGCGTTATCACCTCTATGGTGGGCATGGGCTTTGTATGAGTTGGTACGGGGCGACGGACCTGGAATCCGGGCTGATGACGATCGTCGAGACGCCGGATGACGCCCGCGTCGAGATTCCGCGACTCGACGGCCGCTTGCACCTGGCCCCGCAATGGCAGTCGCAACGTGGCCGCTTCAGCCCGCGCCGAATTCGCTACATTGCAATCCAGGACGGGGGTTACGTTGCCATGTGCAAGCGATATCGCCGTTACGTGCAATCGATCGGAAAGTTCAAAACTCTTGCCGAGAAGCGCGAAGCGATCCCGGCCGTGGACCTGTTGGTCGGCGCGGTGAATGTCTGGTGTTGGCAGCCGGATGCCCCGGCGTGGTGTCGCAAGCTGCGTGAGAACGGCATCGATCGGATCCTTTGGAGCCATCGACGGGATCCCGAGCCGCTGCGCGAACTCGACGAGATGGGCGTGCTCTGCTCGCGGTACGACATCTATCAAGATGCAATGAATCCGGCCGAGTTTTCGAAGCTGCGGTGGCAGCATCCCGATTGGACGAGCGACGCGTGGCCGCACGATCTCACGATCGACGAGAACGGCGATTGGGTCCGCGGCTGGCGGGTGCAGGCGAAGGACGGGTCCATGATTCCGTGCGGCGTGTTGTGCGATAGCCGGGCGCTCGAGTACGCCCGACGCCGTGTCCCGGAAGAGCTGAAGACGCATCCTTACCAGTCGCGTTTCATTGATACCACGACCGCCTCCCATTGGCGGGAGTGTTACCACCCCGATCATCCCATGACGCGTTCCGAGAGCCGAGCAGCCCGGATGAATCTCTTACGGTTCATGTCGCAGGAGTGTGGGCTGGTCACTGGCAGCGAGACGGGACACGACGCGGCCGTCCCGTATTTGCACTACTTCGAGGGGATGATGAGCCTCGGACCGTATCGCATACCGGACGCCGGTCGCCGCATGCAGGAGCTCGTGGCGGATCCGCCGGAGCGGGTCGTCCGGTTCCAAACGGGGCACTACTACCGCTTGCCGCTCTGGGAACTGGTCTATCACGACTGCATCGTGTCCTACTGGTACTGGGGCGACTATAACAACAAGATGCCGTCGCTCTGGGATCGCCGCGATTTGATCAACACGCTCTACGGCACGCCGCCGATGTTCATGTTCAACCAGACCGTCTGGGAGGAGTATCGCGAGCGGTTCGCGCGGAGCTACGAGACAATCGCCCCCGTCGCGCGAGCCACCGGCTACAGCGAGATGCTCTCGCACGAGTGGCTGACCGACGACCACGCCGTCCAGCAAACGACGTTCGACAACGGAGTAATCGTCACGGTCAATTTCGGCGACCAGCCGTTCACCATGGCCAACGGGTGCATCCTCGCGCCAATGTCGCATCGCGTGCACGGGTTGAAGTAGGTAGTGTCGGCGACGACGACACGCACGACCAGCCGCTCAGTAACGGACACCGACCTCTCCCATGGTGTAAACAAGTACTCCAAGGCAAAGGGCTAACGACACCCTGCGCTGCAACCCCCCCGCAATGCCAGCAATGCCAGACACCCTGAAATCCCTGCTGGACTTGGCCGCGCGGATCAGGTACGGCGGTTGGCTCCGTCGTCATGGTCATGGAAGGG
>JBNJEM010000148.1:0-13315 GCA_051745935.1 Planctomycetota bacterium | reverse complement strand
AGCACTGCAAGCCGACTGGTCCGTCGAAGCCCATTTGTTTGACTGTCTTCAGCAGATGATAAACGTCGAATTCGCCTTGGCCAAGCGGCTGGATCAGCCGATCCCACCCGCCTGATGTATCCGCCCCGTTGATTTGCAAAATGAACAGATGCGGATGAGCCAACCGCAGCTTCTCCTGCAACCCTTCGGGGCCCTGGGCTTTCAGCCAGTGGCAAAGCGTGAAGCTGACGCCCACGTTGGCTCGATCGACTTTCTCGGCGACGCGCACGGCGTCATCAATCGTGGCGACATAGAAACCCACGTGTGGATATAGCGCCACTTTCACGCCGGCTTTGTCGGCCATGTCGGCAATCCGCCGAACAACCTTGACCGCCTCCTTGTCGCCGCTGTCCGTGGATGGGCCATGTTTCTTGCTACGCAGCCAGAGCCAGACATAGGTGCCATGTCCCTCCATCGCCGCAATGGCCTCGGGCAACTTTGGATCGAAAGGTTGCTCGCCACCATCGACAAACGCGCCGACATACTGCGCATAAACCTTCAGTCCCTTCGCTTCCATGGCGTCGATCATCGCGGGGACTCCGGCGACGCCGGATGGAGAGATACCATCGTACCCCAGTTCGGCCAACATGCTGGCCATTTTTTCAGGCGTATTATGAGCTGCGTCGGCAACCCCGTTGCTCAACGCGAAGAATGGGTTGTCGAGGACCAGTTTGTCCTCTGCCTCCTCGGCCGTGGCGGCAGGCAAAGTGGCAACTAGCAGCAAAACTGCCGCGACGTAGACAACGAACGTTCGAGGACTTATCACTGACATAAATGAGCTCCTTGAGCGGCGGGTGAATTCAAGCGTTGTGGTAGACCGGTTCGTGGATCGGCTTGTCAATGTACGCATTCGCTTCGTCGCTGTTGGTGAACCGTTCGGCCTCCGGATCCCACGCGAGCTTCTTGCCGAGCTGGATTCCAATGTGGCCCAGCAGGCAGAGCGACGTGACACGGTGGCCTACTTCGGCCGGTTCCAAGGTTTCTTCCCGGCTTTTGACGCAGTCGATGAAGTCCCGCTTGTCGCTCTTGAGCCGGAAATGTATTTCGTCGGGGCCGATTTCAGCGGTGGCCAGCGACTCTGGTTCGCATTCAAACAAACCAAAGCCCGCCGTCACCTTCCCTTGCGTACCTTCGATAGTGAAGTACGGGCGTGCGGTGTAATATCTCCACCGCAGCCCATTGGCAAAGCGGTAATTCACCTCGAAGTCCAAGGGCACGTTCCAGAAACTATCCGCTGGCGGATAGGTGCCGGCGCCCTCGATTTCCACGGGCCCGGTCCGCTCCAGATCGCAGCACCACATGGCGGCATCGTCCAAATGAGCACCCCAATTGGTGATCATGCCGTCGCAGTAGTACAGGTGTCGCATCCAGCCGGGCCGGCTGTAAGACTTCGGCGGATGGACTCGCTTTTGCGTGTACGGCGCGCGCGGCGCCGGCCCCTGCCATCGCTCGTAATTGAGCTCTTCCGGGACCGGCATGTCCGGTTGAGGGGGACAGCCCACGTCGCTCCCGGGCACGCCAACCGTCACTCGCGTGATCTCACCGATTCGCCCGTTGCGCACGAGTTCCGCCGCGCGATGCACCCCCTCGTGGCTCCGCAGCTCGCTGTCGACGCGGAAGACTCTTCCCAGTTTTTTACAGGCATCGGACAGTTGACGGCCCTCGGCAATCGTGCGCTGAATCGGCTTCTCCAGCGAAACGTCCTTACCCGCTTCAAACGCCTCCAACGCCATGGGAATGTGCCAATGATCCGGTGTGGCAATCATTACGGCGTCAATGTCGTCTCGCTTGAGGAGGTCACGGTAGTCGCCCACCGCCGCGCAATCGCCGTAATTGCCGGTACTTGACTGTTTCGCGTAGCTTTTTTCCACGGCTTGCTTTGCTTCCGCAAGACGCCACGAATCGACGTCGCAGACCGCCAACACCTGTACGTCCTTCATGCGGAGGAACTGCTTCAAATTGGCATGACGAGTTTGGCGGCCCATGCCGATCATGCCCACGTTGATCCGTTCGCTGGGCGCGGGCCGGCCCCCCGCTCCAATCGCCGAGCCGGGCAACACCCACGGCACGACCCATGCGGTGGCCGCGGCTGAGGAAGATCGGGCGAGAAAGCGGCGTCGTGAGAATCTTCGGTTGTCGGGCATCGGATTGTTCCCCAATTGTAGGCGTCGTACCAAGGTTGACGGACCCCTGTGCGCGCGGCCCGCGCCGCAGGTGTGAGAAGCTCCAGCTCCCACCAAAATGGAAGTCAAAATGAGCTAATACAGTCTGATGATAGCCCCGACGAGACGCAATCGCAAGCATCCACCAGACGCCGTCGCCAGCAATGGATTCAATGCGCGAACCGCGTGGCGATCGGAATCCTTTTCTCTTTGCTACCCACATTGAAAAGCTTTCCACCCTGTGCACATTCTCCACGCGTCGGCTGGCTCTGGCTGAGGCGGCGCAGGAAAGGTTTCCGTTTCGGAAAGCGTCACACGCAAACGGCCCCCATGTTGCTGAGTCGCTGCCTCCGCGCAAAAAAGGACCGTGAAAGGTTTCCACCGTGGCGCGCCCACGAATGCGAAAAAACACGTGAAAGGCGTCTTCACCGACACTGGCTCCGTTCGCGAGCGTGTTAGATAATTCAACCGATGAGACAATTGGACAATCGTCTTCGGTCATTCTATCCGATTTCGGCACCGTTTGCTCACTCAGGAAAGTACCACCCGACCACTCTGAACGCGTGTTCTAAGCGACCTCTGTGCTTAATCATTACCGACGTGAATCGAAATGAGTATTCAACCAAAAGGAGCACAGCGTGAGAGTCCAGAGGGTGTGGTGAGGAGTTCAGCGAGTTGTCTAAGTTTGGTTCGCGTTCATATCTTTTCATCGCAGTACGCGTCCGCCGTTAATGTCGATTGTGGCACCGGTCATGAATCCCGCGACGGGGCTGGCGACGAAGGCAATGGTGCGCGCAATTTCCACAGGCTCCGCGTAGCGATGCGTGAGTAGTTGTGTCCGCGGATAATCGTCTGGCAGGGCCGTGGCCGACTGGCGGCCCATTTCAGTGAGCGTCATGCCGGGGGCGACGCAGTTGACGCGAACTCGCGGCGCCAGCGTCCGGGCGGCGCTCTTGGTGAGGTTAATCACCCCCGCCTTGGCCGCGGCGTAATGAGCGTGGTGGGGCACGCCCGTGTGGCCCGCCACGCTGGCAACGGCGACCACGGACGATCCCTCCGAAAGCCATGCCGTTGCCGCCTGCAAAACGTGAAACGAGCCGTTCAAATTGACGCCCACGATGTGTTCCCACTCGCCGGGCGAGATGTCCTCGAAGGGCGTCACCGTGCTTTCACCAGCGCACAGAATCAGCACGTCGATGCGATCCAGCTCATTTTTCAACCTCTGGAAGGCGGCAGCGACGGAGTCGGGATCGGCTACATCCATGTGGAGCTGCCACGCACACCGGCCCGCGCGGCGCACCGATTCCCCCGTTTGTTTTGCCCCTTCAGCGTTTTTGTGGTAACAGACGACCACGTCCGCCCCCTCCTCGGCAAGGATTTTCGCGGTCGCCGCGCCGATTCCACGCGACGCACCGGTGATGAGCGCTATCTTGTCTCTGAGTTGTAGATCCATGAGAGAAACTCTATGCTGTTATCTGGTTTATGATTTGCAAGGGAAAGGCCACTCTTTCTGGCAAAACCACGGAAACAACACCATGCACATTGCAAACGCGAACAGAATCGGTCTTCTATGTTGTTTCATCGGAACGATGTGTTTTCCCGTGGAGGTTCGGGGCGAACTAAAACCGGCCGAATCGATCTACAGGGATACGGCTGTAACAGGTGGACTAGTCGTCCATCTGGGATGCGGCACGGGCGAATATACCACAACGCTGCGAGTCAACAAGCGGTATCTTGTACACGGTCTGGATACTGACGCGAAGCAGATTAATGCCGCCCGGGAACGGATCTACTCACAGGGGCTGGCCGGCCCCGTGTCGGTGTCCGTCTTTGACGGAAAAAGGCTCCCTTATGCCAAGAATACCGTCAACCTCCTTATCGTCGAGAAACTAGGAAAGGTTACGGAGGATGAAGTCCGACGGGTCTTGGCACCACACGGCTTGGCTTGGATAAATGAAAGAATAATCGTCAAACCGAGATCACAGGACATCGACGAGTGGACGCATTTTCTGCACGACTCGGGTGGCAACGCGGTAGCCGTCGACGAACAAGTCGGTTCGCCGCGGTCACTCCGGTGGGTGTCGGAACCGCTGTACTGCAGGAGCCACGAAATCTCGACCAGCGTCCAGGGAGTTGTCACCGCCGGAGGCCGGATATTCACGATTCTGGATGAGGCCCCGATCGGGGTTTACGAAAAGCTTCCCTACGACTGCAAGCTCGTGGCCCGAGACGCTTTCAACGGAAAACTGCTTTGGAAACAGGATCTACAGGAATGGGATGACGAGCACGGCGCCGTACACGGGCGCCAATGGCGAATGCACCCGACGCTTGCGCGGCGGGTGGTCGCCACGGAAGATCGCGTCTACGCCACCCTCCGTTTCTTGCGCTCCCCGGTGTCTGTTTTGGATGCGGCTACGGGAGAGACTTTGGAGAAAGGCTTGAAACGCACGCAAGGAACGGATGAAATGGTGCTCTGCGATCGTATTCTGCTCGCAAAGACGAGTTCGCGGAGTTCTCCTCACGGCCTCCAGGCGTTCGGTCGCAAACAGCTCGACAATTCACTGGTGGCCGTGGATGTAGACGAGCGAAAATGCTTATGGGAAAGAGCGAATGTCGACGTCGCTCCCTATGCTCTCGCGGCCCAAGACGGGCGAGTGGTCTACTACAACATGGATGAACTAGTCTGTTTGGACATAGAAACCGGGGAAGAGCTCTGGAGGACGCCTCACGGAATTGAAAGAATTGGAGCACGGGGCAATCAAATCAATCTGGTCGTTCATGGGAATCATGTCCTTTTTCACGTGAATCAGCTCAGCGTCTTTTCGTTGCTGGATGGAGAGATGCTTTGGCAACGCAGGCATCACCAAGCGTTGGGCGTCAGACAGCCTGTTGATCTTTTCGTGATCGATGGCACGGTCTGGCCAGGTGACTCAAGAGAAGGATTCGATCTCGAAACAGGACAGGTCGCACAGAAGTTGAATCTGTACAACTTGATCACGCCCGGACACCATCGTCGCTGCCTGCGCGGCAAGGCAACCGTCAATTACATCATTCGCAACAAACGCGGGGCTGAATTCGTGGATCTGAGCGGAAATAACAAGCATATGCGAAACAATTGGCTGCGCACGCCTTGTTTTACGGGTGGTACGCCCGCAAACGGACTCTTCTACAAACCGCCGGACCAGTGTTTCTGCTATCCAGGCGTCAAGGTGCGAGGCTACATGGCGCTTTCCTCGGATCCCGTGGGCCCCATCCAGCCATCGGGGGCGGAATCGCTTGCGAAGGGCCCGGCCTACGGTGCTGTAGACCGAAAGATGAAAGCGATAGAAAACGACTGGCCCATGTATCGCCGTGACAATCTCCGTAGTGGCTCGACCAAGACGTTGATACCGGTCGCGGATGACTTTCTCCGCCGCGAGTCCGACCAACGGGAGGACGGCTTGCGTCGGGCCGCTTTTCACCCGGAAAAATCCAACCGCCTGAAATATATGCCGGTGAATTTGAAGCGAAAATGGGAAGCGGACCTGCAGTGCGACGCAACACAACCTGTTGTGGTCGGGAACCGCTTGTGGGTAGCCGAGAAAGATTGCCATTCCATTCTCTGCCTAGACGCGGCAAGCGGACGGAAGATGTGGAGATACCTAGCTGGAGGACGTATTGATTCGTCGCCGACTTTTTATCGTGGCACGGTGATCTTTGGATGCCGTGATGGGTTTGTCTACTGCCTGCGAGCGTCGGACGGTGAACTGGTGTGGAAATTTCGTGCGGCGCCAACCGTGAAAAAACTGGTCTCTTTCGAACAGCTCGAATCGCTGTGGCCGGTGCCGGGCAGCGTGCTGGTCCAGGACGGCAGGGTCTATTTCGCGGCCGGCAGATCATCCTTTCTCGATGGAGGCATCCTTGTTTATGGGTTGGATGCCGAGACGGGCGAGGTGACGTGCCACCATCAACTGGCAGGCCCCCGGCCCGATATCAAACAGCAAGAAGGCAGACCGTTTTCCATGGATGGCGCGTTGCCCGATCTGATGGTGAGCGATCGGAAAAAGAACTTGTATATGATGCGGATCAAATTCGATCCGGACCTAAACAGAGAACAGCTTGAGCGCGGAAGCCCACTTGGTGACCTGACAATGGGCGACAGCCATCTGATCGCGACGGGCGGTTTCCTGGAGGATACAGGGTTTGACCGGACCTATTGGATGCACAGCAATGAGTGGCCCGGTTTCCACTTCACCCAACACGCTTCCAAGAGCGGACAGATCCTGGTGTTCGATGACCAGGCTACTTACGCGGTCAAATACTTCTATCTTAGGCACGTTTGGAGTCCGAAGTTCTTTCCGGAGGAGTCGGGATATCTTTTGTTTTCCGATCACATCGACAACCAGCCCGGATTCACCGAAAAGAAGAATCCTGACGTGCAATGGCTTCCTAGAGCCGCATACACCGACGGAACGCGTAGAGGTGGTCGCGATACGGAGAAAGGGACTGGGTATGTCGCAAAAGAGCCGCCGCGATGGAAACGTTTCATTCCGGTGCGAGTCAGAGCGATGGTGCTGGCTGGAGATCGTCTGGTTGTTGCTGGACCGCCAGACAAAATATTGCGACACGATCCGTTGGCGACTTTTGAAGACCGCGATGGCGGTGAGCTTTCTATCTTTTCCACGGACGACGGCAAACGCCTGAATTCGATCACTCTCGCATCGCCACCTGTTTTTGACGGCATTTCCGCCGCGCACGGCAAGCTTTTCATCGCCACCGCGGATGGACAAATTATCTGCTTAGGCGCCGCGTCACAATAACTTGATCCACCGCTGCCCGCGAAATGCCGTGATTTTGCGACTCTCCTCTGTGAGAATTAGTCAACTTATTTTGACGCGACGCCTTAGTTGGACAGCGCCACTTTCCGGCGCAACTGCCGGACCCCAACGGCCTTGCGCCGTTGGTGAACCAGATGGAGGGCTAGCGACCGTCCCCAGAAACAACCTTCCCGCGAGCGGGAAGGCCGAGGGAGCGGCAGCGTCAGATGGGAGCCATAACAACTGCGGATGCTCCGGATGCAACGTCAGTGGTTTTGATGACTCAATCGATCGTCAACCTCACATTGTCCAAGTAGTACGCCGCTTTTTCGTTGTCCAGACTGGAGATTCCAAACCATGTGCAGGTCGAAAACCGCTCGCTGGAAAATGGAAGATCGGAGATAACCTTGGTCTCTTGACCTTCAGCCTGAAGTTTAAGTGTAAAGGTGTTGGCCGCGTCCGCGCCATAGGTGAACGAAATCTCCAAATGGGTCCATGTTCCTGGGGATGTCTTCATGAGTTCCTTACCGTTGGCTCGCACGGCACCGTCCGGCGCGACGGTGACAGTTGGACCGCCATGCCACTGACTGCCGGACCAGTCGCGAAATTCGATACGGAATCGGGCCGGAGCCTCAGCGTCGTTCAAGAACTCACAGGACATGTCTACCGTGGCCCGCTTCCGTTCTTGGAGCCTCAACGCCCAATGCGGCAGCCAGGTTTGATCGGCCGGGCCGTCCGTGAACGCCAAAGCGCGATCTCCCGTCGCTGACACCTTGTCGGTTACTCGAATGTGGCAATTCTCACCTTCCATCAACCGGCCGGTGACGATCGGCACAGCGCCCGGTTCGTAACGTTCGAATCCATAGTCGAATGGAATCCCGGACGGCGGAGGTGGAGCATACTGTAACGGCTGCCGCTGGATTTGTTTTGGCAAGGCGGTCCATTCGGATGGGCCATGGAGCCCCGCTCGTGCGTAGTCGAACCGTTCAAACTCAATGGCCTTGGCCGGCGAATCTTCCGCGAGCCGAAAGTCTTCAGCCGCGGGCTCGACAAAACGCGGATCCACGGTCAGCGAGTGTTGATCGCGGCCAAGCTCCTGCCACCGGGCAAAGGAGACCTCTTCGATCTTCGGGGTGTCTTGAAGTATCCGGGATGAGCGATCGTTGAAGCGAATGGCGTCTGTTCCCTGCTCGCTCCAGTACATATTATGATCGATCTCGGTCCACCTCGGCGCATGGTACCCCGACGTCATGGCGCCTTCGGACTGGTAGACAATGTTTTGCTTCAGCGAACTCTGGTCGTATTCGAAATCTTGGGCGTGGGCTTTGAACAGCCGATTGAAACCACTGTCACCGCAAAACG
Source organism: Planctomycetota bacterium (assembly GCA_051745935.1). Lineage (GTDB taxonomy): Bacteria > Planctomycetota > Planctomycetia > Pirellulales > Pirellulaceae > JBNJEM01. The sequence goes on along the minus strand of JBNJEM010000148.1, from coordinate 4,956 downwards.
CAAAGATGTTATTTCGGACCACATTGTGTTGACCCTTGAGGGTAACTCCGAAACTGTCAATGTGATGCACCAAGTTCTTTTCCACCAGGTATTCGCTGGTGTTGCCGTCCAGGTAGATGCCACGAGAATCGTTAATGTAGGGATAGTGGCGGATATGGTGAATGACGTTCCCTCGGATGACGCTTCCAGGAGAGTATCCCAATACGTAAATACCTCCATTGTCGCTGAGGATGTCTCCCACGTTGTGATGGATATGGTTGTATTCAATCAGGTTTTCACGCTGAAAAATGTCTGTTTGCCGTCCCCAGCACCAGCCGACTGAGATACCCGTGTAATCAAAGTCGGAGATTTCATTGTGCCGAACCTGGTTGAATGAGCTGGAGCCGATCCAGATGCCGATGGAACCTCCAAGCACCCGTGACGTATCGTGAATGAAATTGTTCTCGATAACATTTCGTTCCACCTTGACGTGATCGTTCGGCGGCGCATAACATACCTCGGCATCCGGACCGACGTAAATCCCTCCTCCGCCACAGTCGCGGATATGGCACGCGGAGATCCGGTTGCCCTGGCAACCTTTGTCGAGCCGGATCGCATGACCACCGACATGGGCGAACTCGCATCCTTCGATGACAGCGTTTTTCAGGCCAAAGGCCGTAAAGGCGGCGTTTTGTTGTTTGGCGTGAGCTTGGCCATCGACGGTAGCGTTGCGGTCGAAGTCCCAGTCTTCATGGCGAAACGACAGGCCAACGAGGCGTAGGTGTTCGACGAATTCGCCCGCTTCAGGTTTGCCCTCGATCCGCACAAGATCAGTCAGACGGGGCGCGATGACCTCGGCCTTCCGCATGTCTTCATCCGGCCGCGGCCAGTAGTAGAGCGCACCGGTGGTTTGGTTCAGATACCATTCGCCCGGGAAGTCCAACGCCTCGAAGTAGTTGTAAATGCGATACCGTTCGAACTGCTCCCAATAGCCGACCGGCCAGGCGCAGTGGTTGGTGAACCGTACGATGCGCCGCCGCAGGTCGAGGTCTTTGATCCAGTGCAGGGAGGTCGTCCAGGAATGATACAGTTCGATCCTGACGTCATCGAGATTGTCCCACTGTTTGAAGTCGCCTTCCCGGAATCGAAACCCTTGTTTTTTGGAGGGATCGCGACGGGCCTCGAGCCGATCGCCCACCGGTTCGATCGGACCGGCCGTCCGCAGATAGAATTCATTCGGTGTGCTGGCCACCTGGGCACGGCGGTCGTTGACGAAGAGCTGATGAAAGACGAGTTCTTTCTGACGCGTCTCATCTAGCTGCACGCGCCACAAATCTCCGTCCTTCTCCCATCCGTCGATCGGCATTCCACCGCTGAGAATCACCTCACCGGCATCCGCCGCTCGATACGTTACCGGAGCCTCAGCCGTGCCGGAATCGGCGGGCGTAAACGTCAACGGTTGGTCCAACCAATACGTGCCTTCGTGAACGAGCACTGTCACCGGTTCATCTGTTTTTTGTTTCAATCGTGTTCTCACCGCTCGCTGTGCCCTGCCGAGCGAACGAAACGGTTCTTCAGCGGTTCCCGCAGCCCTATCGTTACCTTGCACCGATACGTGATACGTGACCTCGGCCCACGACGCGGACGCGGCAAACAACAGCCAACAGACCGACACCAGGACCACGATCGATGGTAATCGCACGGATTTTGCAGTCACGCCATTGTTCCTAGTCGCGCATAATCTAATCATCAGACTCTCCCATTCTCCTTCAACAATTATCAGTTCAAACCAGTGTCTCACACGTAAACGGCGTAGGAAAGATCCCAGGGAGATTTTTTGCGGCAAATGAAGGAAGGTGGAGAGAGGGAACATCGATCCTCGACGCGCCGACGCATTCCTCCCGTCACTGCAAAGAAGGGGACTGTCCTGGACCGACGAGCCGCAACTCTGGCTGATTGAGCGAGCGGTGCCAACATAGGGTGAACCCCAACGTTGCAAAAAGGAATGCGTAGGACGGGTCTCCAGGCCCGTCTATCACAGTGGAAAATGGTCATCTTGCGGATGTTTGCAGACTTCACGTTTCGTGAACTTTTCAGACAGTGAATCAAAGTCGGTTTCGCACGCCAACAGACGGGCCTGGAGACCCGTCCTACTTCAATCGTTATGCAACTGCAGGGTGAAATGAGATGAAAAGACTGGCCGGTTCTCTAAAGAGGTAAATGATTCAAGGCCATGATATTCCGATCACGGCTTGGGCGCGGGCGGAGAGGGTTGGCCACCGGCGAGCGGGCAGGGCGATAGATCGCTGTTGAGGACCGCCGTTTGCCCGGGTTGGAGGGCGATTCTTGCCGTCCGTTCACCGTAACGGACGACCGGGTCCCGGCCCGCGATGCTGCGGATGGTGGCCTCGTCCAACTGTCCGTCTTGCCAGGTGATGTCGACCTCAAATCCACCCCGGCCCCGCAGCCCTCGTACCGCCCCCGCCGGCCACGCGGTCGGCAGCGCGGGGAGCAACTCGAGCTGGCCGGTGTGAGACTGAAGAAGCATCTCGGCAACGCCGGCAGTCCCTCCGAAGTTGCCGTCGATCTGGAAGACCCGGCCTGGCCAGCAGGCGTTCATCAGGTTGGGGAAGGCGTTCCGACCGATCAACCGATCGAGGTACCAGTGGGCCTGCTCCGCGTCGTGCAGACGAGCGAAAAAGCACGTCTTCCAGGCATTGCTCCACCCAACGTCGCCCCCGAAGCCGCGACGCTCGATTGTTTTCAAAGCGGCTTTCAGCAGGTTGGGGGTCTCTCTGCTAATCAGCTCAAACGGGTAGAGTCCGATCAGGTGCGACATATGGCGGTGGTGCGGGTCTCGCTCCTTGTAGTCCTCGATCCATTCCTGGATCGTCCCGTTGCGTCCGATCTGGATTGGCGGCAGTTTCGCAAGCGCGGCTTCCAACTCCTCCCGCAGCTTCTGGTCGCGTTTTAAGATTCGCGAGGCTTCGATCACCGCCTGGAACACCGCGCGGACGATGCTCATGTGATAGGTCGATCCCCGGGTAATTCGCACCGCCTGCTCCGTTTCCGGGTGGATGTAAGAGTTCTCCGGCGAAGTGGAGGGTACGATGACCAGCCGGCCGTCGCCGTCCTCCACCAAGTAATCGAGCAGAAACTCGGCTGCTCCCTTGAGCACGGGATAGGTACGTTGGCGAAGGAAGGCCCGGTCTTGGGTGAACTTGTAGTGCCGCCAAAGCGTCATGGCCATCCATGCGCCGGCGAGTGGGTCGAGCACGCCGTTGACGAACTGAGACTCTTTGGTGGAGCCGGCGGGGGTGGTCCGGCCAAATGGATTGGTGCTGGTAAAGGCCACCCAGCCGTCCGCAGCGTAAAGCCGGTCGGCCGAGACCGCGCCCTTCTCGCTCAATCGGGCGAGCCAATCGGCGAGTGGCTCAATGGTCTCTGGCAGATTTCCGACTTGGGCGGGCCAATAGTTCATTTGCAGGTTGATGTTCAGGTGGTAGTCTGCTTCCCAGGGGGCCCACATCCGCGGGTTCCAGATTCCCTGGAGGTTGGCCGGCAGGCGGCTCGGCCGGCGCGAGCTGGACATCAGCAAATAGCGGCCATACTGGAAGTAGATCCCCGCCAGCTCGGGATCAGCCTCGCCGCGCCGCACGGCAGCAATTCTCTGGTCCGTGGGGAGGTCGGCCCGTTGGGGACCTTCCAACTCCAGCGAGACCCGGTTGAAATGGGTTCGGTGCTCCGCGACGTGCTTTCGGAGCAACTCCGGCCAAGGTTGCGTCGCGACCTTTTTCAGCAAGCGATCCGCGTCTCGGCCCGGGTCGAGCGCGCGGTCGAACCCCATCTTGTCGAGACTGTAGTCGGTCGCGGCGGAGACGAGAATAACGGCTTCGTCGGCCCCTTTCACCGCCAGCGCATTCTCGTCCGGCTCGACTGTCCCGCCTTCGGCGAGAACCAAGAGCCGTCCGGCGAACTTCATATGCTCGCCGCCAGGCCCAGACCCTCCCGGGTTGTCATCGTGGCCCCGCGGAGCGGCGACGTCGACCACCTGGCCATCGAGGTGCAAACGATCCGCTCCCGCCACGGTCACGGTGGCGTCCTCCGAACGCGTCAACCGAACCCTCGCCCGAAGTTGCTTCGGCTTGTCGACGCTAAGCCGGATTGCCAGGACGCCGTCGGCCGCCGAAATGAAGGTCTGCCGCCGGAACCGGGTCGACCCGGCCCGATAAGTCACGCTGCTGACGCCCGTTTCCAGGTCCAGCTCTCGACGGTAACCGCCAACCGCCGCCGAGTGGTTCACCTCGATCCACAAATCGGCCAGCGGCTGGTAGGATCGGAACGACGTGGGAGATTTCGTGAGGGTCTTCAGCCCCATGGCCCGTGCCGCGGCGATTTTGCCTTCGAGAACCAACTCCTGCACTTTGCGCAGATTCTGCGCGTAGTTCTCCGGGTAGACGTCGACCGGCTCGCCGGCCCAGAGGCTTTCTTCGTTGAGCTGGATCTGCTCCCGTTCGACGCCGCCGAACACCATCGCCCCCAGCCGACCGTTGCCGACGGGAAGGGCTTCTTCCCATTTCCCCGCCGGCTTGTCGTACCACAGCGTCGGATCGCCCTCGGCGGCTCCAGACGGGCAATTCCACGCTCCCCAAAGCATGATGCAGGTCAATAGGCACACGAAGCGTCTGAAGATCATGGCTAGCCTCCCTCGGGCGAGCGATCGAATTCAATGCGCAGGGGCGAATCAAAGCGGCAAGTGCTATGATAGTCTTCCGCGCCCCCAATTGACCAGGGTGCCAGGCATCGCCCGTTCCGTGGCGAGTTCACGAAAGAGCCACGCTTTGGCGTAAGCCCATTTTCTATCGGCCGTTGCGCTGAAGATGTCCAGGGACCGCGCCGCTTCGGCGACGGTCAGGCCGCCGAAATATCGCAGCTTGACGAATTCTGCTTCCAGAGGGTGGCTCTCGGCGAACCGGG
>JBNJEM010000147.1:0-13354 GCA_051745935.1 Planctomycetota bacterium | reverse complement strand
CCGGAACGTTCGAGCACGGTTGGCCCCGCCGGCCCCATCGGGTGATGCCACGCGGTGGCCGGGGGGCGACTCATCGCGGCCTTCCCGCAAGCTTACAGCAGGTGCCGGGCTTTTACATCCAGGTATTGATTGACCAATGCCGTGGTCATCGCTTCGGGAAAGACATCAAGGGTCAGGACGCCCTGGTGCTCGAGATCGGCGAGGACTTCGCGGCGCCAGTTTAGGATTTCCGCGGCCGCCGCGGCGCGGAAGAGTTGGTGTCCGGTGGGTTGTTCCGCCTCGGCCGCGTCGAACAGTCGATGATCGCGCAGCAACACACCGAGCGGCAGATGGCGTCCCACCTGGGCACGAAGGTAGCGATTCACTTGAAAACTATTCACTTCGTCGATCACGTTGCTGATGAGTACAACCAGCGCGCGTTTACGAAAGCGAGTGGCCAGGTGCAAAAACGCCAGGTCGTAACGTGATTCGACCAGTTGAGGAAAGCGGTCAAACGAGGCGTGCAGCAGTTGATTCATTTGACTCATGCCACCACGAACCGGAACGGAATTATGGATCCGATCCGCGAAGCAGAGCAGTCCCACGGAGTCACCCTGCCGCAGCGCCACGTAGCTCAGCATTAGCATGGCGTTGAGGGCATGGTCGAGCAAGCTGAGCCCACTGGCCGTATTGTTCATCATGCGGCCGCAATCGAGCAAAAACACGATCCGTTGGCTCTGGCTGGTTTGATACTGTTTGACGGTCAGCCGATTTCGCCGAGCCGTGGCTCGCCAATCAATATGTTTATGGTTATCATCGGTCGTGTAGTCCCGCAGGCGCTCGAAGTCATGATCTTGCCCGATGTTTCGGGTTCGGCGGAGCCCGATGAGGCTGAGGCGGTTGGTGCGAGCCAGCAGCGCGTACTCAGCCAACTGCACCATGTTTGGGTACACGTGCACCGTTGATTGAACCGGGCAGGAATACTGGCGTTTCCAGATCTTCCAGCGGCTGGCGACTCGCAAGTGAACGGCGTTCATGGAGAAGGCGCCGCGCGACCGTGGCGTCAAGCGATACTGAAATTGGGCGCGGCAGCGGCCGGCCAGTTGAAAAGTCATTTCGGGCGGGGTTGCTTCGAATTCTTGGGGGATGTCGTCGCGCACCCATGCTTGTAAGCGGTGCTTCGTCGCTCGCTCATGCAGCACCGTCAGCTCGACAGGATGCCGCTTGTTTAACGATGTCACGCGTTGTAGGTCGCGCTTGGCCGACCAGTCTTGTTGGCGAGGCAACGAGACCAGGTCGACGACCGCCAACAGGACGATAGCGAAATCGAGCGTCAACACCAGGGCCAGCGACTCCGGGACCACCAGCAACAGCGGCGAAAGGACACAGGGAACCAGTATCAGTCCCGGCAACATGACATGCGGGTAAATGCGTTCGCGGGCAAGTACGAACAGCGGTACCGCGGCCAGCGCGCAGAGCAGGAACAGATGCAAGGATAACGCCTCGAAGACTTCGCGCGCCACGGGCCACGCTTGTCCCAGTGAATGGAGCAGCAACGGCGTCACGGTCGGGGCACCTCCACGGCTCGAATCAGCTCGCGCAGCAGGGTGTCAATCGCATGCCCCTCCACCTCCGCCTCGGCGGTTAGGATGACACGATGCCGCAAAGCGGGCAACGCGACCTGAACAACGTCGTCTGGAGTGGCGTAGTCGCGTCCTTCGAACGCGGCCAAGGTGCGAATGGCCTGCATGATGGCGATGCCAGCTCGCGGGGAAGCCCCCATGTGGAACTGGGGCCATTCGCGAGTGAGCCGGACGATCTGATTGATATAGTCGAGCAGGCGATCGTCGACGCGAACGTCGCTGTTTTGACGCGCGATGGCCATGATCTCGTCGGGCGATGTCACGGTTTCCACTTCCCGCTCCAACCGCTGATTGATGTCCACCTGGCGGCTATGCATCCTCAAAATCTTGGATTCTTCCCGCTCCAAAGGGTAATCCGCCAGCAGCTTGAACATGAAGCGGTCCAATTGAGCTTCCGGGAGATTGTAAGTCCCTTCCGACTCGATCGGGTTTTGCGTGGCCATGACGAGGAACGGGCGGTCGAGCAAGTGGCTCTTGCCGTCCACCGTTACCCGGTACTCCTGCATGATCTCCAGCAGCGCGGCGTGCGTCTTGGCGGGTGAACGATTGATTTCGTCCGCCAACAGAATCTGGGTGAAGACGGGGCCGGGGCGGAAGCGGAACTCCTGGGTCTTCATGTCGAACACCGGCGCGCCAGTAACATCGGAAGGCATCAAATCGGCGGTGAATTGAATGCGGCTGAACTGGCAGCCCAACACGCGGCCCAGTGTCCGGACGAACAGCGTCTTGCCCAATCCCGGCACGCTCTCCACCAGAATGTGGCCCTGGGAAAAGAGGGCCACCAGCGATCCCAAAACCAATTCGTCCTGGCCCACGAAGATCTTGTTGATCTCGCTCGCCATCCGATTGAATACGCGACGAGCCGCGGTTTTCTCGCCGCCCGCCGCCAGGGTTCGCCGCACGGACATGTGCCCCAACGGCTCTTGCCCGCCTCCGGCCCCCCTTGTTCCCGACGCGTCCCCGCTCGGCGCCGCCTCGTCCGCCATGATAACCTCCTCGGGTCGGGCCGGCGGCTCGGACTTCCCTTTTTGGGACTGAGTGACGGGCGGTTCAGCCAGCGGGGGCGGCCTTTTGGAAACATTCAGATTGGCCCCACAGTCGGGACACGCCCCAACCGGGTTTCCCAGTGCGTTTTCCTGGTCGACCACGTTCCCGCAAACCCGACACGTGCGTGGACTGCCGCTATGACGTAGGTTGGAATCCATGAATATCCTATCCCACTGCAGAATGATATCGTTTCAATTGCCGTTCCGCGTATGCCTTGTCTCCAGTACCTTCCAACAGGGTTGCCATGGCGTCAACGTGCTCGCCGAAGTCGGCCACCGGTTCCGTTTCGATCGACTTGGGGCGTCCGAAAATTGGAAACACGTGGAAGCAAAAAACGAGTCCGAGGATGAGCCAGTGGGCGGCCAGGAGAACCCGTGAACGCTTTGCCGTTTCGTCAGCCGGTTTCGACTCGCCAACCACGGGAGGCCCTCCAGGTTGGCTTTCCAGGAACGCCACGTTCTCGAATGGGCGGCATTCGCTGATCAAACGCCCCGCCAATCGGCGATGCTGGTCATTCACCAAGGGCAGATTGAGCAAAAAAGATCCGTTGGCCACGACCAGCACCTGACTGGTCTTCCACGTGGATTTCCGGACCCGAAAGGCCAGGGTTTCACGGGGGCCGCCAAGTAGCTCGGTATAGCGTGGTCTGCCAGGGCCGAACTCGGGATTATCTTCGAAGAACGTGGTCAGTTCCGCGTCGGTCGGGATATCCAGTCTTCCCTGACTCCAGACCCGAGACTGCTTGGCATCAATCCCCTCGCTCCACGGGCCATCCAATACGTCAACGTGGCGGCCTGGATAATCGCGTCGCATGACAAACCACTCGCAGCACGCTTCCCGGGGCATGTGGAGTCGAGCGCGGCTGTGAGCCGCCTGGACTTCCGCCAGCCGTCGCATGACTTCCCGGCGTTCAGCGGCAGGCGAGTTCGGGATCATCGGTTGCCAGTAGGCACACGCGGCATCGTAATCGCGTCCAATGTAGACCAGTGTTCCGCCAGCCTTGCTTTTCAACCATTTCTCCAGAAATACCCGCGCGTCCTTTCGAGGTATTTCAAAGTCGTCCGGCGCCCAAATGATAACATCGTAGTGTTCCAAGTTCGAGGAGAGGTTGACCACGGTGGCTGGACGTCCGCCCGCCTTTCGAAACATTTCCGCTAACACCGTGGTTCCATTCACGCTGGAGGCGGCGCTGCCTCGACGCCGGCCATAGTCCGTAATCAGTCGCTCACCAGAATCCCCGCAACCAGCCAAGATCACGATCAAGATCGTGATACATTTCAAACGGCCGGATTTCTCCGGGTGGAAAGCTGCCCGACGCAAGCCGTCCTCCCGTTGGTCGGACTCGCGGCGGACAAACTCATCCGCAGCCGGTACGACGCGAAGCGACCGGCCGATCCGGCGTTCTCTTTTGACGGGGCGCGGTGAATGATAGGACCACTTCATGATGCCGTCTCCCGCAACTGCCGGTGGAGCCGATCCAGGTCATCCCAGCAGGCTTGAAAACGCTCGCGCGAGATCTCGTGGTGGCCGAAAAACACGTCCTCGAAGGCTCTCATGGTGGGGCCCAACAACGCAACGAACTCGGGGTGCCGCCGCAGTTCCCCAAGGTACTCTCGATTGGTTTTCCCCTTGTTGAGTTGAATGAGGTGATGTTTATCCAGCTCCACGAGCTGGTGGGCGAAGGCATGGATGATCGCGTTGGATAAGTCACCATCCTTGAAATAGCGGCGGGCGGCCCCCAGTAAATCCCTATGTGCCGGCGATACCGACACGGGAAGTTCTTGAATTCGACTTTTGGAATCCGTTACTCCTTCACCCCCCTCCGCGCGGTTTTCCTCCACCATGCCGCGTCGAGTGGCTGCCCAAATCAGGCCCCACATGACGAGCGCGGCCAGTAAACCGAGTGCCACCCAGGCAATCCCCCTCAGGATCAACCAGAGAAGCCGCCCGCTAGTCTGGGCGCCGGAGCGCGACGGGCGCTGCCGCTGGGTCGCCCATCGGGAAAGCCGCTTGCCATCGTCTTTTCTGGGCGGGACCTCGATTCTTCGCAGCTGATCCTCCTCGGCATCGTACCAAGGATAATTCCCGTCGCCCGCCAACGCTTCACGTGCCGATTCGAGAGGGTTGAAAGGCGGTTCGGAGCTGGCGAGCACCGGCGATTCCACACATCCGCCGAGGGCCGCCAGGATGCTTAAAGTCAAGAGCCCCCAGACCGGCCTCGACCGACTGGCCGGCCGCGACGCCCCGGTTGCGAAAGAACGCGAAACGGCCGGCTGGGTGGCACCTCGGTGGAACCTGCCAGTCGGGGACGCCACCGCGGCCCCTCCCGATCGGCCAGTTATACCGATCGCCGATGACTTGGTCCGCCGCGAGTCCGACCAGCGGGAGGACGGCCTGCGTCGAGCCGCTTTCCACCCGGACAGATCCGACCGCCTGAAATCTATACCGATCGCCGATGATTTGGTCCGCCGCGAGTCCGACCAACGGGAGGACGGCTTGCGTCGAGCCGCTTTCCATCCGGACAGATGCAACCGCCTGAAATCTATACCGATCGCCGATGACTTGGTCCGCCGCGAGTCCGACCAACGGGAGGACGGCTTGCGTCGAGCCGCTTTCCATCCGGACAGATCCGACCGCCTGAAATATACTTCTCGGGGCTTTTTTGACATTTTCATTGTAGCGATTCCGCCAATCGGTTCTCTTCCGCTCGCATTCGTAACTCCACTTCCCAGCCTTCATGACGGATGCGAAGGTCAAGGTAGCCCAGGAACCGGACCACCGTGGTGTACGCCACGGTGCCCCACATCGCCAGCGGCCACAAGAACAGGGGCCCAATCCGGTGCCAGTTCCACTCGCCAAAAAGCACGCCCTGCACCGCGTGCAATGCAACGGCTAAACCAAGGGCCAGTCCCAGGGCGTAGAGTCCCACGAGAATCGTCAAGCCCACCGTCCACCGGCTGGCCGCGCCGTGCAACATAACGAGCCGTCTTCGGATCGTCACGACGCCGGGCTTTTTTGATCCCACCGGATTACGTTCCAGCAGAATAATCTCATTCAAAAATGGGCAGGTCGCGCGGCGAAGCATCACGGCCGCGAATAACAATAACAATAATGTTTCCGCCATCGAAAACGGCGAGTTGCGATCAATCGCGATCACCAGACAAATGGCCAACAGGATCCCACGCAAAAAGACATGGAACCACGTCAAACGCGGCAGCATCCGCAGCACGTCGGAAACCGTATCCCATAGGCGGGGGCGCTCGACAAACAACGCCTTGCCCAGGTACATGGTTGAGAAGCTGGAAGCCATCGGTGCCTGAATACCGACCAGAACGATCATGGTCCATAGGTAGCGGACATGGCCCCCAAGCGGCTCCATTGAATCAAGGACATTCACTTCGCCTGGCAACATCCAACGAAGCAGGAGGTGGTTGAGGATAGCCCACGGAAACGCGCCCATGAACAGCGTGATACAGAGTGGCACGAAATGAAGACGAAGGACCTGCAACGCAAGATCGAGGATGTCAAACACGTCACGCTCGCGAACCACAATTCGCGTCTTGTCCAGTTCCACTTACTTGCTCCCTCGGGGAAAGCCAAGAAACAGCAAATAGAAGACCAAGGCACCCGCCGTGATGATCCCCACGCCGGCCTTGAACGGATAGGGCAAAGCGGAGGGAGAGACAAACCCCTCGATCATGGCGGCCAAGAAAAAAAGCAACATTGATATCCCCATCACCGGCATCGCTTCTCGGGCTGTCCGCTGAAGCGACGCGACCCGCGTGAGCCCCCGGGTGTGAATCCAGCCCATGCCAAGTCGCAACCCGGCCCCGGCGGCCAACGCGATCGCCGTGAGTTCAAATGGGCCGTGAGCGGTGACGAAATTGAAGAAATTCGCGCCTTGCGGGATATCGGGACGCCCCATGTAACCAAAGGCCGCCCCCAATATCAGCGCGTTGCGAAGTGTTTCGAACAGGCCGGGCACGACCAGAATGCCAAACACGAAACAGCGGAGGCCGATGCTCGTGTTGTTCCAAATGTAAAACGCCGCCATGGTATAGTCCATCTCCGTTCCACGCCCCTGAACGGGGTTGCTGAAATTCGTCTCCAACTGCTCAATCATCTCCGCGGGCATCACCTGCGGGCCCCAATCAGGTTGGTAATAGGCCATCACCCCCGAGCCCATGAAGGTGGCCCAGAATAACACGAAGGCTGTTTGTACACACCGGTCGCGAAACAACCGTTGAGGTACCTCCACCAACAGGGTGTGCCACCAGGCGCGGTAGTCGAATTGCCGGCTTCGATAGAGCTGATTGTGGGCGCGCCCGACCAGTTGATGCAGGTACTGCACCGTGTTGGGAGGCAACTGATAGGCGTCGGCCAGCGCTAGGTCCGCGCACGCCGAGCGATAAAGCGAAACGAAACGAGACACCGCGCGCGCGTCCTTTCGCTTCGAATTGAGCCGTGGACAGAGCCGATCGAGCTCCAACCACTGTTCGCGACGTTGTTCCAATAATTCGGCAACTTTCATGACACCTGACACGCTTTTATACTGGTCGCGGATGACTTTCCCCGCCGCGAGTCCGACCAACGGGAGGACGACTTGCGTCGGGCAGCGTTCCATCCGGAAAAATTCAACCGCCTGAAATATAATATCGACCGGGGTGGATGTAAAACGATGCGTCTACCGCGAAAGCCTGGCTTAACTCTATTGTTGCATAAAGACGGCGTAGGACGGGTCTCCAGGCCCGTCCTTTACAGCGCATAAATGTCTTTTTGCGGTTGTTTGAAGATCTCACATTTCGTGAGATCCGCGGACACCAGATCAAGTACGATTTCGCACTTGAAAAGACGGGCCTGGAGACCCGTCCTACATATACTTTTTGCAACGTTAGGCTTAAGCGACGGATCCATCCCTCCCGGGCTCGCAGTGAACGGGACCAGGCGGACAATCGGCCCCCCAGTGCTGGTTCACCGGAGCTGTTGTTGTCCGGACAGGTTGATGCCCTGCCCGGTTGCATTGGGCCGACTCCATGGCCGCGGGGAAAAACGCCCCCCGGTAGCGCCTGCCCGAGCCGCGTGCATTTCGTCCTTCCCGCGATCGGCGATGAATAACCGGTAATACATCGTACAAAGCAGCAGATCGAAGCTGGTATCGGCCGGCAAACCATATCGTTTCAACAGTGGTCTAGCCACGTGCGCCGCGACTTCACGGCGACGGGGAGCCGAGAAAAAACGGCGGCGCTCCGCATAGTGGGCTAGGGCCAGAGCCATGCTACGGCTTACTTTCAGATCGCTGGGAAGGTACGAGGCCAATTGGTAAACCCGGGGATCATCAAGCTTCGCGATCCCACTGAGCCATGGCCGCTCTTCAATCACGACCATCGTTCCACATGCCAAGTCCCCCAACCGCTGCAATCGCCCATTGCAGGCCATGACCACCACGCCAATCCCCGCAAAATAAATGTCCACCGTTCGAAGCAGATTCCGCAATATCGCCTGGTAACCGTTAATGGGGCGACCGTTCGTGCTCAATACCCTCATCCCCATGATCCGTTTTCCCGGTGTCTGTCCGTTCCAGTACGCCTCGAAAAGGCCGCCATAAAACCAGCTGGTCAAGAATAAAACGAGGATCCAAATCGCCGTCGCCAAACTTCCAACCGCCACGGAGAATATCGACAATAGCATCGCCAAGCCTAGTAAAGCCGCCCCCCGAAACAAAACGTCCAGCAGATAGGCGGGAAAACGGCGAAAAGGGCCGGCAACACGGTAGATGAACGCAATGTTTTCCGGAGCAATCACTTCGATCGTGGTATCGGTCTGGTTGGTATTCGAGAGCATGTCAGAGGTTCGCGGATCCCAATGGTTTAATCTGAAACAAGCCACGCTCGACCCAAGGCGATAGCCCCGTTGAGTGTACCACGGCACTTCCACGGCACTTCGAGTAGCGCGCGAAGACCGTCATCGACAGTTCCATTCATTGAATCATGACTCCGAGATGGAGTGCGGCGGCATGGCCAACTCGGAGCGTATGCGTCAGTCGATCCGGATGTGCATCGATCGCCTGATTCACGGCGTCGTCGAATGTTCTCCCGAGGAAATAATCCCCCGACTCGGGCTCAATACACACGAATACACACGAAGGCACCCATGTGACTTTCTTCCAATGACTGCCGGTACTTCTCCTTATATAACCGCTTGGCGCAGTCCGCAACACGCCGTGATTCTCCCGTCAGCATCTTGGCACGCCCTGCGAATGGTTGCTTGCACGTCAATTCTACCGTATCTTGCACTGTGAGTCACGTTCCTTGACACACAGCGCTGCGATGACACGGCGGCCTATTGCTTTCGAACCCGATCGCTTCCACCTTTGACGGACTGGATCTTGACGGTGTAAGGCGCGGAGCCTTCGACGAACCAACGGACATGGATAGCGCCCATCCCGGGAATTCTCGGGATTTCGACGTCGCCCGGTTTATGCTGCAGCTCCGTCGCGTTCTCAAAGAACGGCTCATCGCTTCGCAGGGCCGTGATCACGTTGAGCTTCCGGCCGCGAATGGAGACCACGTCGGGCGGCGTGATGTTGTTGCGAACGTCTGCCTGTGCTCGCGTTGGGATGAGCTTTTCGTTGATAATCGTGGCTGACACTTGGACCAGCTTGTTGTCCAACCGTTTGATCTCCACGGACTGGACTGCCACCTGTGGCATCTGATCGGCATGGTAAAGCGTAAAAGCCATGTTGCGATGGCATTCCTCCTCCAGGAGAAACGAAGGGGGCTGTCGACCCCATTCCTTTCGTGTTCCTCCGACCTCGATACGACCGTATTGCGGATGATCGACCTCGTGCCAGGGTATCGTTCCCTGTTCCAGAAGGAGCAGCTCGTTGAATTTCCGTTCGCCCTCACCTCGGTCTTTCAGCTTGCGGCGAAAGTAGTGCTCCAGCGTGAACAACTCGTTGGTGAACGAAAAAACCCCGCGCATGCTGAACAACCAGTCGAACTCTCCGCCGCGCACGTTGTAGAGTCCGGTCGAGCAGGTAAGATAGTCGTACGCGGGCAACATCTGCTCCCCTTTCTTGGCGATCGCGTCGTAGACAGCCACGTCGCGGGACGAGTAGTGATCTCCTTCATCGCCGGGGCCGCGGAGGATCATGCCTCCCGAGTTATGGTAGGACTGGGCGCCAGCGACATTGGGGTGATCGACCACGAAATCCGCGACGACTCGATTCTCGCCAATGGATAATGGATAGTGATGTGCGCCGCGTTGTACGTAATTCGGCTGCCACCGCCATGGCCAATCACGGTTCGGATCGTAATACCCGTCACCGTCTTCGTTCACGCGACCATCACCGTCGTTGTCGAAACCTTCCCGGCCCAGCAACTCATATTCGCCCCGTTCGTCGGGCTCGGCGCGGATCATCAATTGCGGATAGTCGGGATGGGCCTTCCAACGTCCGTTCGGGTCGCGGCGGCGCATTTGGGTAATGTGACCGTCGCCATCCAGGTCGTCATAGCCATCTTCGTCCACCAAGCCGTCACGATCGTCGTCAACGGGCCGTTGGCCGGAACGCGGCGAATGGGTCGTGTTCGGCTCATACATGTGCGCGTCGCGTGAATCGGGGCTCATCATCGGCACCAGGTAAAACGTCCGTTCGTCGACCAATCGTGTTACCGCATCATGGCGCCCATACATTTCAAGCAGATACCAAGCCGTGTAGAGTGTGACCTGCGCGCCCTGGACTTCATTGGCGTGGATGCCACCGTCGATCCAAAAAGCCGGCTTACCACGATCGTCACCCGTCTCGAAATTAGTGATCGTCAACAACCACATCTCGCGACCGCCGTATGATTCGCCCAGGCTGCGAAGCCGTGCCCGCTGGGAATGGACGGACGCCAGTCTCTTGAGCAGCGCCGTGGCTTCGGAATAATCGTGATACCGATTCCAACGAGCGGGCACTTGAGGGTCGGAAGGGGCGCCCATCGCCTGGTACCGTTCCTGCTTCGGGCCAGCGAACACGCTCCCCACGCCCGCCATCAACAGCATGAGACAAATCGCTAGCGGCAAGCTGCGGCGCGAATTCGACCCGTGGGAGGACACCTTGCGCGAATCGCCTTTCAAATCGAAAGCCCCCGATTGACGGCGGCACAACCTGGTCCAAGAGGGTTGCTCCATCGCACACCTTGTTTGTCATGAAGGTTTTGTTGCTATCTGTTGCCCGATCCAAACGTCACTCATGGCTCCAGCAAACTACTGTCGCCGGGTGACCATAACAATGAGCATCCATTCCTGAGCCGTAGCCCCTCACATTCGGCGCGGGCACTCTCACAGCCTTAGCCCGGCTCCGAGAGTCTTTTCGGAGAGGGCTGCCGCCGGAAATGGCCCGAATTCAATCCACCTGAAAACCACCTGAAACCAGGACTTTTCCAGCGTCTAGCCCGCTCAAAGAGCCTCACCCGTTTGCACTTTGTGTACAATCGTCCTCTCCGATGTGCTTCCAAGGCAACCCACGGATCGGTTGCCATGGCACATCAGCGGTGTAGCGTCACGATACGTTCCACGCCTTCCACCATCGGGCTCCACACCCGAATCGTCAATTTCTTCTCCGCGTTTCCCGTACTTCGCACAAGCCACTTCTCTTCCTGTTGGCCGCCATTTCCAGCCAAGGGTTTGACGGATCGCCGGCCGTGGCCTGTAACCAAAGTCGTTCCCGACGGCAGATCCAACTCGACCTGCAGCCGCTGAGGGACACCCGTAATCCGCCCCATTTCCGAAACTGTTGGCAGGACTCCCTCGTTCACCATGGCGGCCGTCACTCGCCATATGTTCCCTCCCAGGGGTTCCGCCTTCACATCCGAGATTTTCACGCGTGGCAGCATGTCACAGACCTGCAACATGAACTGGTATTGGTCGCCCGCCAAGGCGTCGAGCTGGTCGACCGGCGGGTTGTTGCGAACAAACGGGCGAAACCCTCCAACCTCGACCTGTTCGTCCTCGAGATCGGGATGCTTGATTGGTTTCCAGGCGACGAATCCGTCCACTTCCCGCTGTTTCAACCAGGCCAAGGCCCGCAGCTTCTCCGCGCCCCGCTTCTCTTTGTCGGACTTTTTGGAAGAGTCTTCCGAGCCTTCTTTCTTCTGGTCGCCCTGGTCTCCTTTTTTCGGCTTTTTTTTCTCCTCGTCCTCTTCTTCCTTATCCTCTTGACTCTCCGTGGGAATCGACCATGGACTTGTTGCTATCGACCAACGGCCATAGTGAAAATAGGCCCATTCCACCCAAGCCCCCTTGCCATCCGCTGTGCCCTTGCCAGCGTCCATATCCCGAATATCCTCGTAGATGTCCACGAATTTGTCGAAGTATGGCGCGTCGGCGGCCAGCAGTGTCTTTTTGATCGGGTTCTGCTCCGCGTTCTCGTTCGGTTCCCATTTGTTGAGCATGTTGTCGCGGTCCGAGAGCGTCCAGACCAGCACGACGTTGGGGCGATCAAAAGCGAAATCCGCGATGGCTCGTGTTTCGATCTCAGAGACCTGATGCGGCCCGGCGCCGCGACTGAAGTAATCATAGTTGAACGGGAAATTCCGATCGAAAGCCACGCCCCCGGGTGGATCTTCGTTCAGATGGCCGTCGCCGTCGTTGTCCCGACCTTCTACGTACAGTTCATACACGCCCCGCTCCCCCTTGCTCGGGTCGGCTGCGATCAGCACACGGTCGTCGTCTGGATGGGGAATGTATTTGCCTTCTGGATCCTTCACCCGCATCATCGTGATCAGCCCATCCCCGTTCAAATCCTCGGGGCCATCTTCGTCGATCCGACCATCCGTGTCATCGTCCGTGGGCCGAGCATTGACGTGCCGTTCACGGTGCGGCTTCTCAAAGAAAGAACCGGTTCCATCGGGAGCAGCCAAGGCAACAAAGTAGAACGTGACATGCTCGAGCCGGTGGCGTATCTTCTTGTCGGACTTAGCCGCTTCGACTAGGCGCCGTGCCACTCGCAACGTCACTTCCGCGTCGACCAGACGCGTCGGATCCACTCCGCCCACTACAAGGATCGCCGGTTTCCGATCCGTTTTGCCCGTGCCCACCGTCAGCACCCCGATGTCGTGTCCCTTCAACGTCCGTGCCAAGGATCGATAAGAAGCGTATCTCGACTGAGCCAACGCCCGGATTTCTCCGTTCATGGTCTTCGCATTGCGATAGCCTTTCACGACAGGTGGCCCGGCGAAGAGCACTGAAGCAACCAGCAAGGAAAACCCCGCGGCTCCGAGAAAAATGGAGAATCTTTTCACGGCAATTCCATCTGGGCAAGAGGTTCATGTCGACGAGAAATCTCATGGCTGCGCCACGGGAACATCGATCTCCTCGGACCGCCAATGGTCCCCACCGTGACGCGCATGCCGCGAATGCACGGCTTTCCGCCCATGACCTGGGGATCGAACGTAATCCGGTCGAGTTCGACCATGTCAGTGCTCCACGCGAGAGTTCCAGAGCGTTCGTGCCGGGCACCCGTGTCGAAAAGAGCCATTATACCGGGAGCGGATGACTTGCTCCGCCGCGAGTCCGACCAACGGGAGGACGGCTTGCGTCGGGCAGCGTGCCATTCGGAAAAATCCAACCGCCTGAAATATACCGGGAGCGGATGACTTGCTCCGCCGCGAGTCCGACCAACGGGAGGACGGCTTGCGTCGGGC
>JBNJEM010000146.1:0-13454 GCA_051745935.1 Planctomycetota bacterium | reverse complement strand
TGGTGGAATCCTGCTGGTGTTTATGGCAATTGCCGACTGGCGGTTCCGTCATCCGGGGCCGTCCAAATGGTTGGCCTCCGACGTGAATGATCATTTAGGGGCCGAGTATGACGAGATAGCACGAGCGATACGCGGCGGAAGAGGGTTCGCGGATCCGTTTTGTGAGCCGTCCGGCCCCACTGCGTGGATGGCCCCTGTCTTGCCGTATGTTCTGGCGGGCTTGTATTGGGTTACCGGGGATGACCGCGAGCTGGTCATTGAACTCGTGCTGGTGATCAAGTATCTGGTTCTGCTACTTACCGGGGCGATCATCACCCGGGAATCGCAACGGCTGGGCCGGATCTGGTTGGGCTACGGAGTCTTCGTGGTCGGTTTGGCTGCCCATTTCCACGGGATGTTTCAAAGGACGCACGATGAGTGGCTTCTGCTGCTGGTGGTCGATGGCCTCTGGCTGGGAATCGTCCAGTGGTGGGCGGGACCGGCGTCGTTGCTCAAAGCGGCGTTGTGGGGTGGGTTTGGCGGCTTCGCGGCCCTTTGCAGCCCCGTCGCCGGAGCGACGTGGGCGGTGCTGACCATGATCCGGTGGATGCCGCGCGGATTCGAGAGGTCTCTGAGTTTTCATGAGGGGCTCCGGAAGGGGGCACCGCTGCTAGTAGCCGCCTTATGCTCGATAACCGTCGTGCTTCCCTGGACCGTTCGCAATCGCGTGATGCTGGGCGCGTGGATCCCGATCAAGTCAAATGCGGTGTACGAGGCCTGGCAGTCGCAGTGTTTGGACGACGATGGGGCACTCGACGCCAAGACGTTTGCTCTCCATCCGTGGCAGCGGCCAGGTCCGCAGCGCAAAGAGTACTTAGAGGCCGGCGAGCTCGATTTTGTTGCCTCGAAATGGCCGGAGCTGCGGAGATCCGTGTTGAAAGACCCGTTAGGTTTCTGCGATCGCGTGGCGAATCGTTTTCTGGTGGCCACTCTGTGGTATCAACCATCTTTGCACGAGAAGCGCCGCCCGTCTTGGATCGTGGCCCTGAAGCGAGCGATCTTCCTGATGCCTTTTGCGAGCGTGGTGCTTGTCTTATGCCTGCGACGGCAACCTCTGGAGAAGCAAGTACTGGCCGCCGCGTTGATTTATGGTGTTTTCTTGCTGCCGTATATCCTGATTAGCTACTACGAGCGTTATGCCCTGCCGTTGGTGGGAATCAAGATGCTGCTGGTCATGTACGGGTTGGACACGCTGCTCCGGCGCATGTCTTCTCTTTTCGGAGCCAAGGCTGTCAAGACAGGCGAGTGAGCTTGTGAGTGTATCGAGCGCGGTCACCATTTCACCGTGGACATTGCAGGGACACCGCTTGACATAGTTGCCACGAAACAGCCGCGCAGGTCCACCTTTGCCACAAAAGATGGAGTAAATGTCCCACGCTTCTTCGCCATCCATCCTCCTTCACGAAATCAGGGGCAAACGTATTCCAACATTTCACCTTATTCCGGCCGTCAAATCCCTTCACATGCTTCTCCCCTCTCCCCCGGCTTCCGGGGAGAGCGGACGGGGGTGAGGGGGCCGAGATGCCGGCGACGGTGGTCGCTCGTGGTCTCGCTCAAGTTGCCTGAAAGTCGCGAAGCGACGTCCCTACCACAGCCCAGGGAGGAGCCAAGGCGAGGCTTGGCGCAACCCTGGGTTGCCTTGCGAGCGACGATGGATGCGAGCCGGACATGATTCTCCCTTTACTGGATTGGACAGAATAAGCCTAGGAACAAAACTTGAAAAACTTCTCAATAATTTCGGGAAAAGTATTGACACGCGGTAAACGTTTGAGAGAATCGGCTCATTGACGCTTCCCAACCTCCAAACTCCTGGGCAATCGCTGTCGGGGGGGGGGGGGCAACATGTTCTACAGAAATCGCACTTTCGGCTGCTTTGTCGGTCTCTTGCTTCTCTTGGCGGCCGTTCTCAAGGGCTCCCAACTGCTCACCGCGCCGACGGCGGAAACGGGGCTGTTAACGTCTCGTTGGTTTTTGATGGGCGTGGTGGAATATGAGTTCGCGTTAAGCGTGCTGTTGCTCCTGGGGCTCTTTCCAGGATTCACTTGGTTGGCTTCTCTGGCGACCTTCTGTCTCTTTCTCGTGGTAGCCGGGGCGAAGTTGGTTGCCGGCGAGCCCTCATGCGGCTGCTTTGGCGGCCTGGAAATCCCTCCGGCCGTTATCCTGTGTGTCGATCTGATTGTGGTAGGACTGCTTCTGTGGGCGCGTCCCGCGCGAGGCTCTGCCAGCTCGAGCGTCGGTGAGGGCCGGCGTTGGCGGTCGCTGCGGGTGAAGGTCGCGTGTTCGCTGCTACTGCTGGTGGGGCTTCCCGCGGCCTATGGGATGGCGACATTTCAACCTGCTTCCTTAACGCACGAGGGGCTTTTGACCCTTGATTCAAACATTGTGGTTCTCGAGCCCGAGAAATGGGTCGGCATGAGCTTTCCGCTGGCCAAATATCTCAAGGGCGGGGGGGCGTTGATGCGGGGACACTGGCGCGCGGTGCTGTATCATCACGACTGCCCAAAGTGTCGCGAGTATGTAGCGGCGCTCCGGTCCAGTAAACCCTCGCGGAATCCGTCGGAGGAGGGCGTTCAGCGGGTTGCTATTATTGAAATACCACCGTTTGGAACTCGCGACGTGCTCCCACATGACATTGCTTATTCCAGGCTTCTCGATTCACGGACGTGGTTTGTGCAAACCCCCACGGAATTGTTATTGGAGGACGGCCGGGTGGTCGCTGTCACCGCCGCTGCGCAGCTGCGAACTACAACTCAGTGATTGGTCAGGGAGCACGGTGACGGTTTAGCTGGTTTTTAGGTAGACAGTCATGGCGATGCCGACCAGCAGGAAGGTCTACGGATGTTGAGTTTTGGGGAGTAATATACGTCACGGGGCGTAACATGTGACGTGACAGTGTCACCGAAATCACGGGGGGGGGGGGCGGATGTTGGGGGTCGTTGCCATTTTGTGATGTGCGGGTAAGCATGGTCGCGGTTCACGGAACGTTTAGTAGATTGGGAGCATTTGTAACCGAGGAAATCGGGTTGCAGTGAACGTACAAAACTCCCTCCTTATTCTCACCGGTCACTTGCGAGTGGGAAAGGTGATGGTCATGGCCGGAAAACTGGGAAAACGTGTCTACCGCTATCCTGGGTTGAAGCTTCCCTCGGGTTCTGATCGTTTACGGCAGGGCAAGCGACTGGACGCGGCAACACGGAGCACGCAGGGTGCCGTGCGCAGCGACATCGCGTCGGACGTCGCTGCGAGTCTGAGCACGCTGGACATGTCGCTGGTGATCCCTGCCTACAATGAAGAGGCTCGGCTGCCAGGATTTCTCGCGGAAGTTCGGCGGTACATGGAGCAAGTGTTTGGGGGGGCGTATGAAGTCATCGTGGTGGATGACGGGAGTGGCGACGCCACGGGGGAGGTGCTCACCAGGCTGGCCGACGATTGGCCGGAGTTGAAACTTGCCCGGCACGCCGTCAACGCGGGCAAGGGCGCGGCGGTGCGAACCGGTGTGCAGGCGAGCGTCGGCGAAGTGATTCTCTTTGCTGACGCGGATGGGGCCTGCCCGGTAGCTGAAGAGCGGAAGTTGCGGGAGGCGATACGAGCTGGGGCCGACATTGCGATTTGAAGACCAGCGATTGACTTGGGTCGCTGGATTCGTGGTGATTCAGCGGTTCGTTCAAATCATTTCGCTTAAGGCACGATTGCAGCAGTGCTTTCGACATTTTGCCAAGGGCAAGATCTGCGACCGCACCACCATCTTTCTTCAGTTGATCGTTCATCTCATACTTGGGGTTCGTGAACTGCGAGATGTGGCGCATTATCGCGACGACCCCCTGGTGCAGCGACTTCTTAGCTACGTATCTGAATAGGCTATGACAACGACAGTATTCCGAACGGTTGTAAGGATGTGGTGTGAGCGGTATTGCCAGATTGCGACCTTCTCTTTCTGGCGTAACCTGGTAGTGCGGCATGTGGACGTACGGTCCGTCTGAGTGTTGTTACAAGTTTCCTGGGAGGTAGATCGATGTCTTACCGGCTGTCTTTCATTATTGTGTCGTGTGTGCTTGTCGGCGCCATTCTTGGGGTGCCTATTGGCCGATGTGTTGCTGGTATGTACGAAGAGTGTGATACGAACTCTGCGAGTTGGTGTTCTGGCGTCTGTCAGTCCACCGATTGTAGGAATGTAATCGACGGAGACACTTGCAACGCTTCTGCAGTGAAGCACGCCTGTGTACCTCACATGTACTGGGTATGTTCCAGATGGAACTCGTGCCCTGGCAAGTGTCTCGACGATGTGACGGAGTGCGTCTGCCCAACGAACGCCAACATATGCGGGTGATAAGTGGCATGGTGAAGGGAACGCGTGTTGTCTGGCAGGACCGTTCGTGGCGATCCTGGAAAATCCCAAAAACGTCGAGGTTTTCGCGTGAGAAACAGAACCGAAATACGTTATTGGCACCGTCCTATCACCATGCCAGGTAATGACTATTGAGCGAGGGCGTATACGTATCCAGAGAGCAAAGGAGAATGAAGGCTCGA
The DNA here is from genome assembly GCA_051745935.1 of Planctomycetota bacterium. Lineage (GTDB taxonomy): Bacteria > Planctomycetota > Planctomycetia > Pirellulales > Pirellulaceae > JBNJEM01. Next base: position 8,888 of record JBNJEM010000146.1, on the reverse strand, counting down.
TACCGCTCGGTGTTGCTGGAATTGCTGCCAGCAGATTGCGATCTCGTGTTCCCAGCGCACCGACGGTTTTCGGGTGAAAGTCACATGTAGCGTTCCAGAAGGAAGTGAAACGCACGTGTAGAGGGAATCGAGCGGAGGCTGGACAAGCTGTTCAGAGTGCTTGCGTGTCTTGCGGGATGGTGTCGGGTTTGAACATGTTGGAAAGAGGCGGCTCTAGGCCGGGGCGAGTCTGGCAGCGACGCTGTTTATCTCGTTATCTCTGGCACAAATGAATGCTCCGCGTCGGCCAAGCAATCTATTGCGCGCTAGTTGTGCAGTACGTGTGCTTGAACGGAGCGTGCCGGATGTGTAGGAGGATGTGGGTAAGGCAATGCCTGCGAATCGTCAATAAGGGCGGGTCTGAATCCAAGGCGCGGCGAGAAGAGGCGCGGCGAGAAGAGTACGCGGAGCAAAGGCTGCTGTTACACACCTACAAGGCAAACTGAACACTTACCATGTGGCGGTTTCACATGGCTGGGCGTGTGAATATTGTAATGGATGTGCTTTCAGGCGTTGTAGCGATTAGGGTAGTGGAAGGAGATGCGTCGGCCTGCGTACACTCAGAAAGGATGCGCGGCAAAATGCAACGGACATATCGAGCATTGAAAAGAGAAGTGGGAGGCGTAATCATGTGGGTCTACTTCATGCGATGGGGATGGTGGGAGGGTAGAGTAAGAGGGCTGATGAGTGTTGCGTTCACCTGGGTTGCGTTTGGAGCATCCATTCACAGCGCTCAGCTCTTGGGGGCGACGCCTTCCGCGCATGATTTGGTGAAATGGCATACGAGTGGTGTGCAATTGATCCATGCGTTTGATGTGGAGATTGATATTCACGATTATCGGCTCAGGAGTGACGACTCCCCAGCACCTGTGATGACTCAGTGGCGATGGTCGAAGCGAAGCGCTGATGATTTGGAGAGAATACGTTGGCGCTACTCGAAATCCGGTACCTTGGGAGATTTGTTCCGGGACGGAAAAAGGACGCGATTGCTCGAAGGCTGGGATCCGGAGAAGCCAAAGGACGTTGGCGGCGCTAGGGGCCTAACCGGGCCACAGATGCCAAGGTCACAAGAGTCGCAGTTGGGCGTCCGTGATCCATCGTTAGTACTGCTGTTTTCGATTTCGTTCGGCGGCACGTCTAGTAGCTGGACGCCCGAGCAGCTGCTCGATTGGAGTCCGGCCGTAAACGTGCTTGGCGGAGACGTTGTCGGGGGGCATGACGTATGGAAGGTGCGTTTTGCTATTCCCGACAGCAGCGGGAATCCTTCTGAGTCGTACATCGACCTCTGTTTTGATCCTTCAGTCAATTACCTGGTGCGGAAGTCGGTGGTGCGCATAAAGACCGACGACAAGGATTACAGTGCCCCTCGGGAAGTAACGCAATTCGCGAATTGCGGCAATGGAGTGTTCTTCCCTCGGGTGGTAGAGATCGGAGGAGCCAACAATCACGTAATGTTGGCGCGGGTTAGGAATCTGATAGTTAACGAGCCGCTGCCGGACGATGCTTTGGCATTCGCATTTCCGCCGAAGGTGCCCGTAAAGCATCTTCCGGCGGATGCGGGAGGACGAGTAGAGCTCTCCATCAGGGATTCCGACAATGCACCACTACGAAAGATGACCGAAGAAGAAATCGTGAGTCTCACGAAGGAGCTGAACAGCAGGATCGCTGAAGAAAAAAGGACGAGGAGTAGCGGCACGCTGAGAGCGGTGGTTATCGGTGGTGGTGCGTGCGCCGTGGTTATTGTGGCAGCGTGGGCGGCGTGGCGCAAACGCCGGAATAGTGCCATCACGAATATGTAATGTGGGGAGCGAGTGTTGAGCAGCAAGGTCTGCGGGGGAATTCAGGCGACGGGGCGGATTGGCCAGAGTGTTTCGTGGTTCAGTTTCTCGACGTGTGCGCTGGAGAAGCTTTGTGATTGAAACGATAGAGAGCTGTAGGTGATCACTGGCGAAAAGCGCGACCGAAGAAGTCGCGGCGATGCATCCATCGAGCTGTGGTGGCCACGCTTATTGCCAGGAGGGCAACGAAGCAACCACAGCGATGGAAAGCGTGAATGAGGGCACACCGGACGGCGAGCATCTCAACGTTGTGAGTACACACGCTGCTCTCGGAAAAGCTGCTCAGGCGGCAAGTTGTTGCATCTGTCACAACGGCCAAGAGTGGGTAGCGCGCAATGTTACTCAACGTTTGTGGAGATGCTGGAGAATGCCCATTTATTGCTAAGCTCTTCCGGGGGAGAACGTGCTGATGAAACCGAGGATGTTGGCACTCATTGTCTGCGGGCTTGCATTGGTATTGTCTGCGGGGCTTGCGTATTTAACGTCAAGGCACGCGATAAATCTGCGCAAGCCACTGTCACTCATGCCGGAACACATTGATCTTGGAGATGTTTTGGAGGGTGAGGAAAAATCCGTTCATTTGCAGCTAAAGAACTCGGGCGAACAGCCGGTAACGGTTACGAAGGCGGCAATGTCGTGTGGGTGTGCATCGCTGATGCCGACAGTAGACCGACAACAGAAGTTGCCATTCGTCGTCGCACCTGCGCAGTCGGTATCGTGGGAACTGTCGGTGAACACTGACAATATGATAGGTCGGCAGAAGGTGGGCGTAGTGATGCAAGGTGTAAGCGAGGAACGGACAATTCAAGCAAGCTCTAAGGTTGCAATGAACATTCTACCAGGCTGGAGGGTTTATCCTTCTGGACTTGTGTTTGATGATGTTGAGAAAACCGAAGGGTCGCAACGTGAGCTTGCGGTCTTTGATGGGTACCCAGACCCGGGCGTGAAGTTATTAGGTGTCCGTCCCAGTTGTGCGGAACGCATGACAGTCACAGTAATACCAGCAAGTGAGCTTTCCACTGATAGGCGAAGGGTCTACGAGAGCCCAGTGAAGCGAAAGAAGGATGCATCTCTACTCAAGCTAAGGTACGTGGTGCAGGTACGGTGTTCTGTTGAGAAAGAAGAGGAGGCTTTGGAAGAGGTCATCCTCGAGGGTGATGAATCAGTTTGCGAAGACCTACACATACCTGTCGTCATCAGACCAAAAAGGCCCGAGTACCGTGTCTTGCCCGAATCGCTTGCGATTTGGTTGGGAAGTGGCGAAGGAAGTGTCGTGCGTGAGCTTCAGGTAGTGGCAAGCGGCTCTTCAGCGCCCTTGATTGGGGAAATTAATGCTCCAGACTTTGTAAGCGTAAAGATTGGAGAATCGACAGGGAATGCACGAAAGGTGCGGCTTGAGGTCTCTGCACCCTTGGACGACGTACCGCTTGATACAAGTGTAGGGCTAATACTTGAGACGAAAGTAGGCAATAAGGTTCAGCTTCAAGTGCCGATCCATATCGAGATGGACAAACGGAGATCGCAGTGAAAGGCAAATACGAACGCGGGAGATGTAAACATGTTGAGCTTCAGTGCGACGTCTCGTCTGTTCGTTTCACCGGCCTCTATGGCGAGGGTAGAGGGAGGGCAGCGCGGAATTGCGATTGGCAAACCTTCAGAGGACACAAGCGAATCGATTGGGCGAGGAGGTCGATTTCGTGCGAAGCAATCGTAGTTAGGCTGGTTGAAGGAAAAGCAGACCGTTCCACTCATGTGTCGGTGAGGTAGAGCCAATTCATAGTAGATAAGCAGATCGTAACGAACTAGAGACAGCCGGGACTGTCTTTCCAGCTGGCATCATCGCTCGGAAAAGCAGCGCACTGTAGGTAAGTGGTATTGGTTCAATTGCGAGGCGATTGTGACGGCGAGGTCTCAAAAGGAGGCGCGTGATGTGGGTGCGAGGAAGATAGGCGCGACTGCTCAGCAGCAGGTGGCGCTCGGCAGACAGGCAGTGGCACTGCGGAGCAGCGGGATAACGTTAGCTGCAGTTGTCGGGATTGCGCTTACCGGCATGATATTGCGTTGTGCCGGCGTCTCGCGGGACGGTATCACGTGCGACGAGGCATTTTCGTGGCGGTTAATCCAGTATCCTGTGCCGGAATTGCTCAGCCGGACAGGCCAGGATGTCCATCCGCCGCTCTACTACCTGCTGCTGAAGGCTTGGTCGGCCCTGTGCGGCCGTTCGCTCTTGGCCCTGCGGGCGATGTCCATTGGACTGGCCGTCGGGACGATTCCCGTGTTGCTCGCGGCAGTCGGTGAATTCAGCCGCCAGAGCGATCAACAAGATACACCCGCCGGCAGCCGGGTCACTCTCGGGGGTCTGCTTGCTGCGATTCTCTTCGCTGTTCACACCAGCCAATTATACCCGGGCCGCGATGCCCGGATGTACCCTCTCGGTGTATTCCTAGCAGTGCTGACGTCGTGGCTGCTGTTGCGGGCTCTGCGAGCCGTTGGCGGTTCGCTCCGCTGGTGGATCGCCTACGGAATCGCCGTAGCATTGTTCTGTTATACGCATAATTACGCGTTCTTTACGGTGGCCGGGCAGAGCCTGTTTGTGCTTGGTACGGTGGCCCGCAAGATGGTGGGCAAGCAGCGTAACGAGGCTGGCCGTGTCGCCGAAGGATTTCTATTTGCGGGATCGCTTGCGTTAACACTCTATCTGCCATGGATACCGGTGTTGTTCGGGCAGATCCACGAGGTTCGCACAAGCTACTGGATTCGCGAGATGGATTGGGCGGAAATCCAACGAGTCATTGCCGCCTGGGGAGGAGGTGCCACGGTGTTTCCCCATCAAGCCGGCTCGGAATACGTGACTCACTTCGATGTGAATGCCTGGCTGATTGCGATCGGCCTGCTGGTGCTTGTTGCAGTCGTGACGAGAGACCGCGGAATGTGGTTCTTTTTGTTACAGGCCGCCACGCCGTGGGGACTTGCCTGGGGACTCTCCGTACTCGGTGACCGGGCGATTCTGCACGAACGGTATCTCGCGTTTTCCCAGGTCTCGCTCTTAGCTTGTTGGGGCGTCGTGTTTGACCGGTTGCCACACATTGTTTGGCGGGCCATGATTGCGTGGTTTCTTACGGTGACGGTGCTGTACAACAGCGCTCTGGCGGCCACGCAAATCTCTTGGGACACCCCGCCGGGTGCGCGGGCGCTGCGGTTTGTGAGTGAGCGATATAACGGCGAGACGGATGTGATTATCGCATCCTCGTACCGCATGGTGAATCAAGTGGCCTATTATGCGAGTGAAGCGGGGATCGCGACGGCGAAGGTAATGGCGTTGGACGTCCCCCAAGGCCGAGTGGGACATGTAACGCATATCGCGTCGCTGCGGGCCGACCATATCCTTCCAGAGGAAGATTTGCAGGCGAGCCAGTATGATCAAATCTGGTATGTGTCCGGCTCTGGAGGTGCGTACAGGATGCCCCGCATGTCCGATCTTGAAGTAATCGCTCGAGCTGAATTTCTGCACGGAGACGGTCAGGTCAACTCCCGATACCATATGGACTACTTCGTGACGCTGTTTGGAAAAAAGAATCGTACTAGACACTGAAGAGCGGGTAGGCGTGGCCCGGTGAAGACCGGGATGCGAAGGTTCAGAGGGGTTATCCTGTTTTTGATCCCATTGCCTGGCCCTCTCGAGCAGAGGGAAAAGGAAGGCCCGAAGGGCCGACAAAGCCGTAGCCGGTGCCGTAAGCCACCGGATCGTGGTTCTTGACCCTCCCTCTGGAGGTTTTGCAGTTTTTAAGTCGCTAGTTCATCGGGGGTTAGCTTGTTTCGCTGGAGTCGATCGAGCCTGAGTAGGTTCTGGGCTAAGACAAGGAGTCCCGTTTCGGTCCGGGCACGACGTAGTCCTCGACCATGGTAGTGATCGAAGCGGCGGCGGAGCGACTATCTCTTCGACATATTTGTGTTGATGTGCGCGCATCTGCAAGGGCGCGGCATAAAGGAAATTGGTGTGGCCTGGACCGAAATTCCGGGTTCCCACGTGCGGATGCTACGAGATTCATGGACGATGCTGCTGGGGCTTTTGACGATGCGAATCCAGGTTGAAAGGCTACTGCGCGAGAGCCGTTGAATGTGGGGCGATGTGAGGCGGTATTCTCCGCGCGAGAGACGATACGGGGAAGTGGTGCAGTGTATACCAAGAGATCCGCATTTCTGTTGATCCTGATAGTGGCCGCGGGGGTTGCTGTTCGGTGCCATGGTATTTCAGAGCGGACATTTTGGTTCGACGAAGCCTTTTCGAATCGGATGATCGCGGATTTCTCCTGGGGAGAGATGATCGAGCGCACGGGACGCGACGTACATCCCCCGCTTTACTATATTGCGCTGCGAATATGGTCCACCGCCTTTGGAGATGCGATCATCACGCTGCGGCTTTTTTCGGTCGTGATGGCAGCCTTGACGTTGGTGGGACTCTACCACCTCGTATTTGAAGCGGCAGCTTACGGACGACATGCTCTAGAGCCTGCGGCAGCTCGTGCAGCGGGGCTTTCGGCATCCGCGCTGCTTGCCAGCACTACCTTGCACATCTACTGGTCCCAGGAGGCCAGGATGTATACGTTGGGCACGGCGCTCGTTGCGTGGAGTTCTTGGTTGCTGCTCCGAGCGGTCCGACGCGGTGGCAACTGGTGGTACGTCGGGTACGTGTTGACAGCGGCCGGTTTGATGTACACGCACAATTACGGACTGTTCACCGTGCTTGGTCAGGGAGTGTTTCTGACGGCGTACTTTGCCGGGCAAGGATGGAACGCGGTGAAAACGAGTATATTTCAGGCGGTTGGATTTTTCCGGGTGGAACGTTGCCCGACGCAAGCCGTCCTCCCGCCTGTCGGACTCGCGGCGGAGAAAGTCATCCACGACCGGTATAATTGGCGAAAGGCTGCCGTGGCGATGCTGGCTGTTGGAGCAGCGTATTGTCCCTGGCTCCCGGTACTGTTGAGGCAAACGGACCGGGTGTCGGTGGATTACTGGATTGGTAAACTCACGTGGTGGACGCTTCCTGACGCGTCTCAGCAGCTTCTCTTTCCCGTCAACGCCGCGACGGTGCCGGATCACGTTCTTTCCGTAGTGTGCGCTGTGGTAGTCGTGATGACCTTGGTGATCTTGGCAGCGTGGCGCAGCAGGGGCACGGACCTTTTGGCGTTGTTGGTGGCAGTTCCCGTGGTAGTGAGCGTTGCAATATCGCTGGCGTTTGTTCCCATCGTTCACGCGCGCTACTACCAATTCGCGTATGTTGCCGGCGCGGGCGGCTTCGCTATCGTGATGTATCGGTTAATGCCCAATCAGCTGGCAACGATCATGATGGTGCTATTCGTGTTTGGGGCAGTAGGCTATACGGACTATTTCTATCGCCACGAACTCCAGGTGGATTCCCGTCCGGGGATAAAGGGAGCGGTCGCGTATTTGAGGGAGAACGTGGACGATGAAGATATCGTGGTCGTCACGCACCCTTGCATCTATTACAGCGTTCGCCGGTATCTGAGAGGGCGCATTATGCCTCTTCTGTTTCTCGGAGACAAGGAGATCTCTCACTATATGGGATCTCCAATATTATCTTCCGAGCAAACGTGTGGCGCCGAAGATCTTAAAGCCATGTCGGCCAATAGCGTGTGGGTGGTTTCAACTACCGGATATAGCCTTAACTGGAGCAGTACTCCATTACCATTTGAGTGGAGGGAAAGAACGCAGACACGTCGGACGTACCAGGAAGTCCTTTTCTTTCAAGGACGTGTCAACGTGTTTCGCTGTGATCGAGAACGCAGGTACGAATAGAGCAGAATTGGGGAGGGGAGAGACAAATGAAGTATTTCCGGGAAATGAGTGTCTTAGGGGTTGTCCTGGTGCTGATCTTCGGCACACGTAAGAGCGATGCGGATGTTTCGCAACTAGAGAACATGGAAAAACAGTGTTTGGAAGAGCGGCGAAAGATTGAGACCGGTAGACTGGTCATAGAGGTTCGACTGACAAAATGCAGGAGGCAACCTATCTACGAGCGTATAACGCGAACATACAATATCGTATTCGATAGGATCAACCAGCGATATCGTATAGATTGTCGCTGGGATTCACCGGGCGGCACGACGATGTACTACGAGATTTTGACTCCAGACAAGCATTTAGACTCGACTAGTCCAGAGTCGCCGGTGGTGATCAATCCGGCAAACGGCCGGAACCTGACAGATGTCTGTATGCCCGACCCCATGAATCTCGGCCTGGTTCCAAATAATTTCACGAGTCTATCCAACAAAGGGTATGATCTCGAAAGCATACTGCTACGACCAGATCGTACTGACATCTCTGTTAAGAAGGACGAGATCAATGATGCAGTGGCTTGGCGGTCCGACTACACGCTCGAGACAGAGTTGCCGCAGAGATGCACGAGTTGGATTGTACCGGAAATGGGATGTAGCCTTGTCAAATACATATCCACGTGGTCAAAGGCGGAGGGGCGGGAATATACAACAGCATTGGATGTTACACCGCATTTTTGCATGAGTGGTTCCGTATGGTTTCCCAGAAAGGTGAAGTTTCGGAGGCTCTTGAATGGTGAATTGTTGAAAGAGGAGATTGTTACCGTAAAATCCGCGGAGTTTAACAAACGCGTGCCATCCAAAGAGTTTGATTACGCAGCGCTCGGTATGCCCGATAATACGCCGGTGCTTGCCAATGGGCGTGCAATGACTACAGAAAATCGCTCGTTGATTCCGGAAGGTGCAGGCCCACGACCTGTGGAGGCTGAAGGTGCGGGCAGGTATGAACTATTGCTAGCGATGTCTGTCGTTGGGATGATAGCCTTTATCGCAATCAGTGGAGTGTGGTGGATACAAAGACGGTCGCGCTAGAGTTCGCGTTGACCTTTGCAAATCAGGCGGTTAAAGCAGACATGCTGATTGTTGGCCTGGTTTTCGCCGTGGGTTTGCGAGCTTGGCCAAGCATTTGTAAAGCGTGATGGCCGCCAGAAGACGC
>JBNJEM010000145.1:0-13467 GCA_051745935.1 Planctomycetota bacterium | reverse complement strand
TATTTGAGGCGGTTGGATTTTTCCGGGTGGAAAGGTGCCCGACGCAAGCCGTCCTCCCGCTGGTCGGACTCGCGGCGGAGAAAGTCATCCGCGACCGGCATATTAGCGACCAACGTAATAATCCCTCGGACAAGCCGAGGGCATTGGCCCGACGCAAGCCGTCCTCCCGTTGGTCGGACTCGCGGCGGAGAAAGTCATCCGCGACCAGTATAATCACAGAGCATGGCAAATGACACATTCCCACCGTGATGACCAATCGGCCACCATGCCTGGGCCAACGGCGATCGTTCTCTCGCGAGGCCAGAGTGATGCTCCGGGCAAGCGAGCCTTGGAAGAGACGATCGTCGCCGGACTCCGCGAGATCAAAGGCGTTCGGACACTCGTGGTCCCGCATCTCTATGATCTGCGCCCCCATGGCCCCGCGGTACGAGCCTTGCGGGAGATACCGGGCTCCTTCGTGGTGCTGTCGTGGCTTTACAATCGGGCGGCCCACTGGATTTTGGACCAACACCACATCCGGGGCCGCGCCGGCCAGACCACCCTGACCCATGCCTGGGATCGTCGCATGGAGCGGGCCGCGTCGTCTGAGACCCACCGCTGGCAACCGGACCGTGACATTTTTCACTTCGATCTGCGGCTGAACAATGAAGCCGGGGTCTATCTGGACGAAATCAAGCGGCTGGTCGCCGAGCGGCAACGCCACGACGCACAGCCAGATCTCGATCAAAACACGTCACCAGCGGCCGTGTTTTCCGAGACCTCCCTCACGGAACCGATCGTGATCGCGGAACAGGTGTCTCGTCGGTGGTACCCGGTGATTGACTTCAGCCAGTGCACGAACTGCATGGAATGCATCGATTTCTGCCTCTTTGGTGTCTATGGAATTGACCAACAGGAGCGCATCATCGTCGAGCAACCGGACAACTGCCGAAAGGGTTGTCCCGCGTGTAGTCGCGTCTGCCCTGAAAACGCCATCATGTTTCCGCAACACAAAACACCTGGGATTGCCGGTGATCCAGCCCTGAGTAGCGACGCGAAAATCGACTTGTCACGGCTATTTGGCAAGCCTGATCAACTGGACACGGCCGCGAAAGAGCGGGAGGAGCATTTGCGGCGATCCGGCCCCCCCCACACTGACTCGCCACCAACCGCCGAATCCACTCCACAACGGAACGATGAGTTGGACGACCTGATCGATGAACTCGATGAATTCGATCTTTAAGGAGCGGGGAGGCGGAATCGGGGGCTCGCTGGAACCGGCACTTGTTTGGCGGTTTTCGCAGCCTCTGGCAACACGTGGTTACCGCTCGCGAAAGTCCCTGGGTGGGAGGAAGCCTGAGCGGTTTTGTTATGGCTTCTTGACTTCAAGCGCGCATTTCTACCGAGAAAGAAGATCTGATGTATTTCCGCATGGCTAAACGAATGCTCTTCGAAACGAACAAACGTCTGCTCTGGAAACTAGCCTGGAATGCCGGCTATAAGGGAATTCGTTCAATCCGCAAGCACAAGGCACGGTTGGAGCGGGGAGAGTTTTACCCCCCTTTCCTGTACATTTCAGTGACCAACAGTTGCAATCTGCGATGCACGGGGTGCTGGGTCGACGTGGCCGCCAAGCAGGAAAAACTGGAAGGGCCGATCATGCACCGGCTGATCAACGAATCCCGCGAAATGGGCAATAGCTTCTTCGGAATCGTGGGAGGAGAGCCGTTCATGCACGCGGAACTGCTTGATATCTTGGCTGAACACCCTGACTGCTACTTTCAGATTTTCACCAATGGGCACTTCGTCACGCCCCAAATTGCCCGGCGGATGCGAGAACTGGGAAACATCTCGCCGTTGGTCAGTATCGAGGGCAACGAGATTGTAAGCGACCAGCGGCGAGGCAAAGAGCAGGTCTTCAATCGCACCATGCAAGGGCTGGAAAACTGCCTCGAGGCAAATTTGATCACCGGGGTTTGTACAAGTTTGTGCCAGACTAACATGGATTTGCTCTCGGAACAGTGGATCGACAGGCTGGTGGACATGGGGGTTTTCTACGTCTGGTACCACATTTACCGGCCAGTGGGCGCCGATGGCTCACCCGACCTCGCGCTGACGCCCGAACAACAAAAACAGGCACGCAAGTTCGTGGTTAACATGCGGGCCAACAAACCGATCCTCGTGGTTGATGCGTACCATGATGCCGATGGCTACGCGCTTTGCCCAGCCGTGATCGGTTTCACCAATCATATCAGCCCGTGGGGGGACATCGAGCCCTGCCCCGTGATCCAGATTGCCAAAGACTCCGTTTATGATGAACGGCCCTTGCGCGACGTCGTCGGAGACTCCTCATTCCTGCGTGATTTCCGGAAGACGGCGGCGACGTACACTCGGGGTTGCATCGTCTTGGAACGTCCCGACCTGCTGTTGCAGCTGGCCGACAAACACGCGGCGCGGGACACGACCGTGCGACAGACCTCGTTGGATGAACTGCGGGCCATGCAATCGCGAGCCTCTCAGTTCAATCCCGGCCATGAAGTGCCCGAGGAAAACTGGATCTATCGAGTCTTCAAACGACTCTGGTTTAATGACTACGGGACCTATACCACGTATTTTCGCAAGGATGATTGGCAGGACCCCAGATCATCGGTCCCGGCCCCAACGAGCGATAAGCGATGAGCCGGAAGCGATGCGGAAAACGCATGTCGACGTGGTGCTTTCGTGCGTCCTTGTACACGCTATTCAAGATTGATTAGCCGACTGGTTGCACAAGTGGTGGGTAGGACGGGTCTCCAGGCCCGTCGAAACACCATCCATGGTAACAGAAAACACTTCGGACGGGCCTGGAGACCCGTCCTACAAGTCGTCTCCTGTTTTCGGCGCAACACCGTGAACGATCACCGGCTGGGAATCCGGCCCAGGGTGAGCGAGGGATATCGTGCAGCGTGTAATCGCGGGCGTTGGGGTTCACGCAGGTGAAATCGCCATACTTTTTCAGCGCTCGCACCACGGACATGGGCGAAACCTGGAGGTGTTGGCACAAATGACGCATCGTGTCGATGCGTGTCTTTCGCAAGCGGGCGACGACGCGAGCTTCCGTGTGGGTGAGTTTCATGGCGGCTCGTGAGTGTAGATGAACAGATAGGGGGCCAAAACAGGGCCTTTCTGTCATATACAACAACAAACACGTCACGTCGAGGAAGCAAGAACCGCGGAAAAACGAGCACAATGGAACGTCGAACGTTAAACGATATGAAATTCGCCGGCCTCGGTCGACGTACGCTCAATCGCAGAAACATGATATGCCACAACCACATATCGGTTTGATTGGCACGGGGCCGGCGGGGAGACGAGCGGTAGGATGAAGGCCAAATCCCGAAGGTATTCTTCCCATCTTCCTTAGGGGTACCACTTGGGCTTATAGTTCAGCCCCAGGTTCAGGATTCTCTGCAACAGTCGATCGTAGTGCACGCCCGCCAACGCGGCGGATTCGGCCAAATCCTCGCCGTAGGAGAGGTTTGGATTCGGGTTCGCCTCCAGCACGTAGATACGCCCCTCTTCCGTCATGCGCAGATCCATGCGAGCGTATCCGCTCAGTGACAAGACGCGGAAGACGCGTTTGCAGAGCTTGGAGATGGTCAATCGGGTGGTTTCCGAAAGCCCCTCCGCCGCCTGCGTTTCAATCCCCACCTCCTGCTGGTACGCGGTGTCCCACTTCACGCGGCGGGTCGCGATATTGGGAATGTCCGCGGGCAGATTCTTGAAGATCATTTCCCAGACCGGGAATGTCTGTAAACGGCGATTCCCCAACACCCCCACGTACAGCTCGCGCCCTTCGATGAACTCTTCCACCAAGGCGTCCGTCTTTAGCTCGCCGTGCACGTAGTCAATTCGGTCCCGAAGCTCCCGTTCGTCCCGCACGATCGATTGGTGACTGATCCCCAACGAAGCTTCCTCGACGGCTGACTTGACCAGCAACGGATAGGGATAGCGTTTTCGGAGTTTGACCTTCCGACCCCGTTCGAAAACCAGAAAATGGGGGGTCAAGATGCGGTGATAGGCTAAAATCTTCTTGCTCAAGGGCTTGTCGTGAGCCAGCATCAAGCCGCGGGGATTGCACCCCGTATAGGGGAGCCTGCTGAGTTCCAAATAAGAGGTCACGTGGTGATCGAACAGCGCCATGCCGTGGAACTCTTCCAGCAGATTGAAGGCGATACTCGGCTGGCTCTCTTCAATGGATCTGCGGACCAGTCCCAAATCGTCACTCACGCCCAGAGGCTCCGCCTCATGTCCCATATCCCGGAGCGTGGCGAGGACGTCGTATTCCGTTTTCCAGTTGAGCATCTCCTCATCGCTGACCCCCTCGATACTGTCAGGCGGGACGAGCTCCTGGTCCATGAGAACCATCACGCGCAGTTTATTCATAACGCGATCCTATGGTGCCCACTATGAAGGTAATGCATGGTTTGTACCGTCAACATGACCTGGACGTCTCGTCGAGTCTCCGCCGCCGGACGGTGAACTCTCAGCCCCAGCGCGGCACACCGCGCAATCATCTCGCGCAACACCTGATCAATCGCGTACTTGTACTGACCGGTCCATTTGGCCACCACCCGCACCAATTCCCCCCGGTGACGCCGCAAAAACGAGGCGGCGGAGATCCGTTGAGCAAACTCGGGCGAGTCGGAGAACAAACGCCGCAATTCGCTGTCAAACGAGCACCCGGCGTCCACGCCATAGCGCTGCCGCTTCTCCCGATAGTGGGTCCGGAGTGTTTTGCGAATCCGTCGCACCGGCTCCACCCGCTCTCGCGACTTCACCACGGGCCGTTGATCTCGGATCTCCGAAATCAATTGGTCCACGAACTCCAGTTTTCGCTTAGCCGGCCACCCCTCATATTGAGCACGCCAGTTCGAACGCGGCTTCACCCACACCGCGAAGGTTTCCGCAAAGTCTTCGTCAGGATGGCTTTGCGCATACCAATTTTCCAGGTGACGTACGAAACTCTTGCTATAAGGTTTTGGCTGGTATTCATCCGGATAGGGTTGCGACGACTTGCCGAACACGGCCTGCCAGCGGCGCAAACGATGCAGCGCGTAGGCCGTATCGATGGCATGCCCTGCTTCGTGGCGAAGGATCCGCAAACACCACCGCTTGGTTCCCCCTTCAACTTCCAGCATCTGCGACCGTTCCAGCCGCGCCAACCGGGGATGGGCCAGAAAAAAAGGAATGGCAATGCCCGGAACGCCTTCCGGTGAAAACCAGTCCTCCGACAACCAGCAATGCGGCCGGAACGAAATTTCACGCGACTCCAGCTCCCAATACAGCCGTTCGATCCGTTCCTCCAGCCAGCCTCCCTGGATGCTCACCCCCAAATCGCAAATCCGCCAGTCCAACAACTCATCTTCTGACAGATTGGCCCACGGAGGCTCATGTTGTCGACCAGACCGCTTGCTCATCGCCCTTCGACCGTTTGTCTGTTGCCGTGAAACCATGGAATCAAGCACTCACCGCCAGCAGCCGAACAATGCCACGTCAACTGGCAGCCGTAAAACCTACGAATCCGTAGCCGTTTAGCCGACCGGCGCCCCTCAAGCTTTCTAGCCGGAGAGCGCCGGTGAGCCGGCCAGAGATGGTAAAAACTCACGTCAAACGGTGTCAGCCTGCCAAGGCTGACGTGCGTCGCCGCCAATCAGCTAAAGCGTTATACCGGTCGCGGATAACGGGCTCCGCCGCGAGTCCGACCAACGGGAGGACGGCCTGCGTCGAGCAGCGTCCCACCCGGAAAAATCCAACCGCCTGAAATATATCGAAGCCTTGGAGCCAACCTGAACCGGAACGGATGTGTCCACTCGTGGGGAACTCGCACTAGCCCCGCTTGCGTTGGTTGCCTCCCGGGAGTCGCTGGGCCCTTCAGGCCCACTCCACCAGTGCCAGGCGGCGCCAGCGTTCCCGGCTTTGGTTGCGGTCGAGCGGAGCGAACCCCGCCTGTAATACCCTACTATATTATTCATCTCTCAAGGATGAGCAACGCCTAACGCTGAATAAGTCAAAAACCGTTTTACCGCCGGTGACAAAACTGGGTTCTCGCATCCAGAACGTCCTGGATAACGGGAAACCCGACAGGGTCTGTTTCGGGCGTTTTATGGCGGTCGCGGATGACGTTCTCCGCCGCGAGTCCGACCAACGGGAGGACGGCCTGCGTCGGGCAGCTTTCCATCCGGAAAAATCCAACCGCCTGAAATATACCGCCGGTGACAAACCTGTTTCGCCGTTCCAAGTCGCGTGGGGTGTTGGAAAACGTTAATGATTTCCCGAGGGCTCTTTGGGGAATGGTTTCGCCGGTTGATGACTTCGGCCAGGCTCGCTACGTGGACGCCGTTTATCCGAGAACCTTACCACGTCTCTCCGGATCCGCGGAGGTCGGGCTACAAAGCAAACCCCGCCTCAATCGGCTACGCATCCGTCGAGCAAATCAGATCGGATTTCCTCAAGTACGACGGCCCTGCGAGGCCGGCGGGGACGTCCCCTTGGTCGGTCAACAGCCAGACATCGTCGTAACGGCTAACAAGGCCGCCGATGACGGCGAGGCAACGCGTTCATTGCGGATCGGGCCAGTAGCTCTTTCGGAAAATCGGCTGAAATGGACCAGCACTTTACCCCATTGCAAACCATTTGGCGACTTCATCACGGCCACCGGGTGAATAACGTGGCCTCGGCAAGAACGTACGCTCAGCCCGAGAAGGCATTCAAAGCGACGCGGGGTGGCGTCGCGGCCTGGGTCACGATCCGCGAAATGGCTGCCGCAGGCGCTCGACCGTCCTCCCGGGGGTCGGACTCGTGGCGGACAAAGTCATCCGCGACGGGGTATAAGCTCGGGAAAACCGCGAGCGCGGATTGGACAAGGGGCTTGCTGGCCAATTACACTGTAATCTGCCAGTTTGCCGAGGCCCCCGGGGGTTCCAAGACGTCGTGGCAGGCCCTCCGAGGCCCTCGAACACGTCCTCTCGATGACCTGGGAGGCCCGCGTGGTGCATCCCCCGCTCAGCCCGTGGCCCGAGGTCTCACGCTCGCTACCGCCGCTTTTTCAGGACTTGTTATCATGCCGGCTCCAACCCGACTGCACACGGCATACGAGAAGGCCAAAGCGGATTTATTGGCGGAGCGGACGGATGATCGGTACTGGGAAGGGGAACTGTGCGCGTCCGCCCTCTCCACCGCGACCGCGATCAGTGCGCTCGCATTGGTTGACAAGCATGCGGCGGCCCCTTGCACCTCGGAGGGAGACAGGTTACGGATCGAGGATGGGGCGCGATGGCTACTCGCGCGGCAAAACCCCGATGGCGGTTGGGGAGACACGGACAAAAGTCATTCCAACATTGCCACCACGATGCTCGTGGTGGCTGCCTTGCATCTAAGCGGGCATGGGAATTCTCCGCACCACGCGCGATCAAGGGCGAAGGCCTACATTGAATCCCAGGGCGGCATGACCGGACTTCGCCAGCGATACGGCAAAGATAAGACCTTTGCGGTCCCTATCCTCACCAACTACGCCTTGGCCGGACTGGTTGATTGGTCTGACGTGTCGCCTCTGCCGTTTGAATTGGCGTGCGTGCCACAACGGTTTTATCGCTGGACCCGCATGCCGGTGGTCAGTTACGCCATTCCCGCCCTCGTGGCCATCGGCCAGGCTCGATTCTTCCACCGTCCATCCCGGCTTCCCTGGATGCGGCTACTGCGGCGGCGGGCGATCGGCCCAAGTCTCAGGGTGCTCGAGCGGATGCAGCCGGTCAGCGGGGGCTATTTGGAAGCGGTTCCGCTGACGAGTTTCGTGGTGATGAGTTTGGCCGCGGCGGGAAAAAGCGAACATGTCGTGACCCAAAAGGGATTGACCTTCATTCGCGACACGCTGCGGCATGACGGCAGTTGGCCCATCGACACGAACCTCGCCACGTGGAATACCTCGCTGGCCATCAATGCGTTGGCCACGGTCGAAGAGGATGTGTCATGCCACGCGAACCTCGACTGGCTCCTGTCCTGTCAGCACGCCAAGCGACACCCCTTTACCGGTGCCCCGCCCGGTGGCTGGGGCTGGACGGATCTCTCGGGGGCCGTGCCGGACGCCGACGACACGGCGGGCGCGCTTCTGGCATTGGCCGCCGTGAAGTCGCCTGGGGGTGGCGAGGCGGCCCAACGCCGGATCCAGGCGTCCGCGACGCTGGGCATCTCGTGGCTGTTGAATCTGCAGAATCGAGATGGGGGATGGCCCACCTTTTGTCGCGGCTGGGGAAAATTGCCCTTCGATCGCAGTGGCGCGGACTTGACCGCTCACGCGTTGCGCGCCCTTCACGCGTGGCGAAATCGCGTGCCCGCCCGGCAGGGGAGGCGGATTGCTCGAGCCGTGCAAAGGGGCTGGCGGTATCTCCAGCAACACCAACGCCCCGATGGCAGCTGGGTCCCACTCTGGTTCGGCCATCAGGATCATCCCGAGGAACAAAACCCGGTGGTGGGAACGGCTCGTGTCCTTAAGGCTTTGCGGGAAATCGGGTTACGCGACACGCCCTGCGCGCTGCGGGCGTATGGCTGGTTGCGAGCCGCCCAGCAAATCGACGGGGGATGGCGCGGCGACGGGGCGCCGGGGACCACGGCCCAGCGTCAGGTTCCCAGTAGCGTCGAGGAGACCGCGCTGGCTGTCGACGCGTTACTTGGAGCGCCGCCAGTCCCGGAGCACCAAAACGGGGTGTCTCGCGGACTGGAATGGCTCGTGGAGGCCGTTTTGACTGATCGGCACAGGGAAAGCACGCCCATTGGTTTCTACTTCGCTAAGCTGTGGTACCATGAACGGTTGTATCCCTTGGTGTTTACCGTAGCGGCCTTGGGACACGCCGTCGAGCATTGTGCCCACCCAGCCACGCGCCTCTTGCCACCAGCGCGCGTTCCGTCCGAGAAACTGGGGCAGGCCCCCGGAACGCCGTAATCGTGAGCACGCGAAGCTGAATTCCCATCCCTCGATATCACATGACCGTCAGATACCGCATTACCGTCATACTGAACTGTTGCTCAACCTCAAAGGATCTTCCGCCTTGACAAGTAGTGCTTCCGCAACCTCCACCACGGGCGTCGATCGTCCAGGCCCCTTATCGGCCCCGAACGCGACTGTCGCTCAGCACCAGACCGCTCACTTGAAGTTGGTCCCGGAACCGAGGACGCTGCGCGACGGGATTCGCTGCCGCTGTGACGAGGTCGCCGCCCAACTGGACAAAACCCATCCGCTTTCCAAAAAGACCATGCAGGCCATCGCCCAAGCGATACTTCAGGAATTGGGGTTGCCCGAGGGGTACGCGGGGTGGACGATGGTGGGGCTGGCTTCGGCGTTCTGGCGGGATCAGGTGGCCGCCGTGCCCCCCTCGCGGCGTCTCCTCTTGCTGCCACATTGCCTGAAACACCCCACGCGATGCCGGGCCACCTACGACGAATTTGGCTTGCAGTGCCAGCAATGTGGAGCCTGCCCAATCGATGGGATTCGTCGCCGGGCCATGGAACGAGGATATCAGGTCCTCATTGCCGAAGGATCGCCCATTGTGATGAAGATCATTTTGAGCGGGGAGGTGGATGCCATTGTGGGCGTTGCCTGCCTGAACGTACTCGAGAAGACCATCGACAAGGTTCTGCTCTCCGGCATTCCATGCATGGCCGTCCCCTTACTTGCCAGCACCTGCAAGGCGACGTCGGTGGATGAAGATCGGGTCCGCGAACTGCTGTTACTCAACCACACCGAGCCTGGCCAGTCGACCGCCACGTACGTGCACCTGATGCGGGCGGCCTCCGGGATGTTCTCGCCCGACCGCTTGGAAGCGTTGGTCCCCCGCGCCAGAAACAGTCCGCGGCTTAACGCGACGGAGGGCGTCCAAATCGAAGAGATTGAGCCAATCGCCGCCACCGAGGCCATTGCCTACGATTTTCTGGCTAAAGGAGGTAAATACTCCCGTCCCTTCATCACCTTGGCCGTCCACGACGCCTTGACCGGGGGGCACGCCACCAAATCGGCCGGTGCGGAACATATCAATCGCGTCTCTGATTCGATTTTTCGGACCGCCATCTCAATCGAAACCTTCCACAAAGCCTCCCTGGTCCACGATGACATTGAGGATGACGACGTTTTCCGCTACGGGACGCAAACCATCCACCGGCAATACGGGGCGCCTACGGCGATCAACGTGGGGGATTATTTGATCGGCATGGGATATCGGCTCGTCAGTCGGGAAGCCGCGGCCTTGGGACCGGAGGCCGTGGGGGATATTTTGGGCGTGTTGGCCGAGGCCCATACGAAGCTTTCCGAGGGGCAAGGCGCTGAACTGCTGTGGCGGGATGCCCGCGACAAACGACTGACGCCCCTCGATGCGTTGAAAATCTACGCCTTAAAGACGGCGCCCGCCTTCGAAGCCGCGATTCTCGCCGGCATGCGGCTCGTGGGCCCGACGGAACCCTATCGCGACTCAGTCAAGCAGTTCGCCCGCAACTTGGGCGTGGCGTTCCAAATCCTCAACGATTTGAACGACTGGCACGGCGACCGGGACAACAAGCGTTCACGCGGCGGCGATATACTCGGTGGCCGCCCTACCGTGCTCTGGGCGCTCGCCCTCGAAAACCTCGGTTCCCAACGGCAAGCGCGCCTGCGGCACCTCATGAAGGATGCAAACCAGCCCGCCCAACAGCGAATCACCGAGGTACGCCAGCTTTACGAAAAAGCACACGTCCTTGACAAGGCCTGGCGGCTCATCGACAAACACCAGCACCGGGCAACAACCCTGGCGGAC
Source organism: Planctomycetota bacterium (assembly GCA_051745935.1). Classification (GTDB taxonomy): domain Bacteria; phylum Planctomycetota; class Planctomycetia; order Pirellulales; family Pirellulaceae; genus JBNJEM01. The sequence goes on along the minus strand of JBNJEM010000145.1, from coordinate 2,671 downwards.
CAGCTGGACCCGCCCGAGCTTCGGCGATTGTTCCACTACCTGATTGAAGTCGTCCTCGACCGCCCCAGTCACAAACCTCGGACCTCCTGATCCCCGCCGAAGTTGAGTTGCAGCCCAGGTGTGGAGTGAGTGGCGCGGCGGCGAACGCGAAGGGGGACGCGTTACCCTGTTTTCTTCGGCTGACTCGGAAATACGGGGGGAGGTGGAGAGCGGGACGACAACGCGGTGCGCTAGGAAGTGTCGGGGGGACTGGCCGAACTTTGTAGATCTGCCAAGCGAGCTTCCGAACGGCCGAACGGTTCCACGGCAGCGAGTCTTGCATTTCGCGTGGAATTACATAAAATGACGGGTTCGCTAAAGTTGGTCACATGATGTTACTAGTCAATAAGTCTAGTCCTAGAAGGCAGTTACTTTCAGCAAACGAGCGATTATGAAACGCACAACCAAGGCTCGCAAACGGTCGAAAGTCCGTACTCGCGGCAAGAAGAAGGATCCGATCTTCATCGACGGCCATCGGCCGCGCCCCATGTTCGTGGACTACAAGGACGTGGAACTTCTGAAGAAGCTAATCAACCGGCATGGTCGTATCGTGGGGCGCCGCAAAACCGGTTGCTCGGCCGCCAGTCAACACGCGGTGACGCGAGCCATCAAACGAGCTCGCTTCATGGCTCTGCTTCCTTACACGGGCGAGTAGTCGCCTCCTCCACGCGAGCAGGCGATGACGAGACCCAGCCGGCGGGTTCACGTGCCGTTGGGGGTTCCTGGGTTCGCTTGTCTTTCCGTGACGATGGGATGCAAATCGGCGTCTTTTGGGGCAGATCCGCTCTGGTAGGGCATTCGTTGGCGGGCCAAGGCGGTCCGGGGCGTTCTCCGCTGGGGCCCCGGAGTCCATTCTTTGCCCCCGGGACGGGATGCGAGGCGTGGCAAGCCGCGACGCCCTCACCGAAAAGCCCCCCGAAAAACCGTCCCGACTCTTCGTCATCCAAGGCGGTTTGAAAACGCCAGGGCCGGTTTGTATCCGGCTGCGAACAGCCCGCGAAAGGGGGCGAATTGGTGGATGCGGACACGGCTGAAATATCCTTCAGGGGGTGGGATGTCTCCGGGTGGAAAGCTGTTCGACGCAAGCCGTCCTCCCGTTGGTCGGGCTCGCGGCGGACAAAGTCATCCGCGACCGGTATAGCAGCGGGAAAGAGTGGGCATTACTGTGAATACGGGCTCGAACTATCTGCGGCGGCTAACCATTCGTCTGGCCATGGGCTTGCAGCACGTCGCGCCCGAGACACGCGTCCGTCACGCGGAATTTCTGAAGGGGGCGCAGCAACCCGACGGCGGATTTCCCGGCCGTCTGGGCCAGAGCGATCTTTACTATACCAGTTTCGCGCTGCGAACATTAGCGGTTCTCGGCGAGCTCCAGGGTGACCTCGCCCGGCGGGCGGCCAACTTCCTCCAGTCCCGCCTGGAAGGGCCGGAAAAACTGATCGATCAGATGTCCTTGATCTTTGGAGCGGCTCTGCTGCAAACCGCCGCCGGGCTCAACGCCTATGGGGCGCGGGAGCAAACGTGGACAAGCCAGTTCACCGAGCGGATTGAACAGCTGCGGCGTGACGACGGAGGATATGCCAAGGGACCGGAGGGGGCGGCGAGCAGCACGTACCACACCTTCCTTTCGCTGCTATGCCTGCAGCTGATTGGACAGCCTTGTGTCGAGCCGGAACGGGCCATCGAGTTTACCCGGTCCCAGGGTGATGCCATGGGAGGGTTCCGGGAAATCCGGGTCAGCAAACGAGCAGGCACCAATCCAACGGCCGCCGCCATTGGAATCCTCCAAATGCTCAATGCCCTCGACGACAGTACACGAAAAACCACTGCCGAATTCCTGGCGAAAATGCAGGACGGTAGTGGCGGTTTCCTCGCCAACTCCCGCATCCCCATGCCCGACGTACTCAGCACGTTCACGGGGGTTTCCACATTAGCGGACCTGGGGGAACTGGATCTGATTGACACGCCCGCCGCACTCCGGTTCGTTCGCTCCTTGGAACAGCCCACGGGCGGCTTCCGGGCCGCTCCCTGGGACGACGTTTCTGATGTCGAGTATACATTTTATGGTCTCGGCGCCCTAGCCTTACTGGCGCCCCCAGACGCGCGGCAGCGAGGCTGAAACGGAGGGAAAAGGTCCGAGCGATTGGTCGCGGCTAAGTATATTTCAGGCGGAAATGGGGGGAATTGGAATCGTGCCGAAAAAAATTTGTCCGGGGCAGGATACCAGGTTCTGGACGCCGGCGGATGTATTCGATATCGCCTGCGGTACCTGCGGGACCTTGGTGGAGTTTTTCAAAGACGAAACCCACCGGCGCTGCCGAAATTGCGGTGAGCGGGTGACCAATCCACGAATCAGCCTTGGCTGCGCGCAGTGGTGCGGGTACGCCAAACAGTGTCTCGGCTACGACCCCAAGGAAACGGGGCAAGAACCCGTGGGGGAAGAGTCACTGCTGGACCGGTTGACCACCGCAATGAAAAAGGAGTTCGGCCCTGACCAAGCTCGGATCAACCACGCTATAACGGTGCTCTCCTATGCCCGCCGAATTCTCGCGGGGGAGCCAGCGAATGCTCAGGTCGTCTTCGCGGCCGCGGTACTGCATGACATAGGGATTGTGCGCGCCGAGAAAAAACA
>JBNJEM010000144.1:0-13489 GCA_051745935.1 Planctomycetota bacterium | reverse complement strand
GGTCACGGATGACTTTCTCCGCCGCGAGTCCGACCAACGGGAGGACGGCTTGCGTCGGGCCGCTTTCCAACCGGAAAAATCCAACCGCCTGAAATATATCTAAAGCACCAGCGATCATCGTCGTGCCCTGGTCGCGAAATCTTCCCCTCTTCAATCAAGCACGCGCGACAAACTCGGGACAACCCACTTGTTCTATTTTGTCCGATTTTCGGCTTTGTCATCAGCCCAGGCTCGGGGTGGCCTCGTGAACGAGTGCGAAAAGCGCAACCCTGTCCCGGACACGCTGATCATTCCGCGCTCAGCGCGTCACACGTTTTTCGTGGTCATTTTCCATCATGTGCCGACCGTTACTCCAGAGGTGATCCCGAAGCAAACTTGACGGTCGTTGTGCGGATGGGCTAGGATGATTGGCAAGTCCCGCCGGTAACATTACCTGCCTTGTCGAGGTTTCCACGCCAGCATGTCCAACTTACCGCGTCTGTGTATCGTCGCCGCCACGCTTGTTTCCACGTCGGTCTGGGCCGCGCTTCCGTTGGCGGCCGGCACCGAAATCGATTTACCGGACGTGGTCTTTGCCACGCGACCGTTCGGGCCCGACGGGCATTACTATGCCAATTTCGGCTACTACTGCTTCAACCCAAAAGAAAAGGTCTATTCGCAAGGGGGCGGTTCGCTGCGCAGGTTGAATCCGCGCACCGGGGAAGTGACCACCCTGTTGCGCGATCCGACCGGCGGGGTTCGCGATCCGCGGGTCCACTACGACGGCCGCAAGATACTGTTTTCTTACCGTAAAGGTGGCAGCGAGCATTATCATCTATACGAGATCAACGCGGATGGTACCGGACTCCGCCAGTTGACTGATGGACCATTCGACGATATCGAACCGACTTACCTGCCCGATGGATCCATCGTCTTCTGCTCGTCTCGCTGCAATCGCTGGGTTCTGTGTTGGAAAGTGCCCGTGGCCATCCTGTATCGATGCGACGCGGACGGCGGGAACATCCGGATGCTCAGCAGCAATGCGGTCACCGAGAACACGCCCGCCGTGTTGCCCGACGGGCGGCTGTTGTACACGCGCTGGGAGTACGTCGAGCGCAGCCAGCTCTGCTACCATCACCTGTGGACGGTCAATGCGGACGGGACCGGCCAGATGGCGTTTTTCGGTAACATGCACCCGACTGGCATGTTCCACAACGTGACCCAGGAGGTGGGCGAAGAGGTACGGTACGGTAACGTGCCCGGGGCGGTGGCCATGCTCGACGCGCAGCCGATTCCCGGCACGCGCCGGGTAGTGGCTATCTTCTCGCCGGGCCACGGACGGCGCGAGCACATGGGCTTCGTAACGGTCATCGATCCGCGGCGGGGCCCCGACCATGAGCCTTCGGCCCGGCGCATTCACCCCGCTGGAGATTGGCGAGATCCATTCCCCGTCGCCAACGACCAGTTCCTGGTGGCTCGCGGCAATGAACTCCATCTGATGGACAGTCAGGGAAACCTGCGTCTGTTGCACCGGCTGTCCACGGATTCGCCGGAGATGATGTTGCACGAGCCAGTCCCGCTCCGCACCCGGCGGCGTGAAGAACACTTCGCCGCGCGAACGGACCCGTCGGAATCCACCGGGCGACTGGTGTTGGCCGATGCGACTCACGGCCGCAACATGGAAGGCGTGGAGCAGGGTGAGATCAAGAAGCTGCTGGTGCTGGAGCAATTGCCGGGGCCTTTCCACAACAGCCCCGGGTTCGACGGCATCAGCCTCTGGGGCACGTTCTCCATACATCGCATTCTGGGGACCGTGCCAATCGAACCCGACGGTTCCGCCTACTTCGAGGTACCGGCCATGCGGAGCTTGTTCTTCGTTGCCTTGGACAAGCACGATCTGGCGGTCAAGAAGATGCAGAGCTTCGTGACCGTGCAACCGGGCGAAACAACGGGTTGCGTGGGCTGTCACGAGCCCAGGATGAGCGCGCCCGCCAACCCAGGTCGCGCGGCCCTGACGGCTCTGCGGCGCCAGCCGAGCCCCATTGAACCCATCGCGGGGATGCCGGAGATCGTCGACTTTCGCCGCCACGTGCAACCGATCCTCGAGAAACACTGCGTCCGGTGCCACAATGCTCGGCAGCGCGAGGGTGATTTATCGCTGGAAGCCGGAGCTGGCATGCCCTCGCACGGCCGCGGGCGCGTGTTTTCGTCCTATGTGGCCCTCGTGCGCCGGCTGGGCGAGGTGGCCGACGGTCGCAACGCGCACGGGAATCGGCCACCCCGGAGCATGGGCAGTTCCGCCAGTAAGCTGATGACGCGGATCGATGGTAGCCATCATGACGTGGTCGTCTCCGAGGAGGAAGCCACGCTCATTCGCCTGTGGCTCGATTCAGGTGCCGCCGCCAACGGGACTTACGCCGTGATGGACGGCGGTACGCCAACGACACCAAGCCCTTTGTATATTCGCGAAATGCAGCGGTACGGAATTCTGTCCCCGGACTTCGATCCCACGAGCGAACAGTTCGACCCCTACGCAACCGACGAAGCCTATTGGCAATCGTTCTGGTACCGGGCGTCGGGGAACGGAAAAACCCAGTCGTCGCGTTGATCCTGTTCTCGTGACTTCTTAGGGAACTGAAGTAAGGTTATTCCAGCCGGTGGGAATTAGAAGCCGACCTTGTAGAGCGCGCAGGCCGCCGTCATGATCCTTGCCGGTCCAACGCGTGGGCGAGCGGGCTCTGGCCTTGCGGTTAAACGGGGTACGTCATAAGGGATTTGCGATCACGAAGCTAGGATTCTACTTCAGACGGCTAACGTGTTACCTATCTTCTCTCCACGCCCATGATTACGATGGCGTACGGTTAATCTTCCGCGCCTTCATCTTCTGTAGCCGTTCACGGGTGGCACTACACGGCCTGGACACAGGAGCTCGCATGGATGCCACGGGCTTGTCCCGTGGTGGTTCACGTTCGCCGCTACAAACTGTCAGAAACACTACTCCTGGCCGTCGGTAGCGTGGAACGTAACGGACCACGGGACAAGCCCGTGGCATTTGCATCCGGCAAAGCCCTTTTTCAAGGTGTGCAACCGAAGTGCGAACCTCCGCGGATATCGGTCTATTGCCCGTGAATGGTTACCATCTTCTTCATCGCAACGTCTAACGCTCATCGGTCCGATCAAAGTGCCGCTGTCCATTCACTCAATGCGCCCGATCCGCCTCAGGTAAGCTTCCCACAAATCAAATTCGACCCACAGTTGCATCAGGACCCGGGGGCGAAGTTCATAATAGCCCGTCATGATGTAATCGGTGCCTAACTGTCGTGTCAGTTCCCGATCATAGGGGGCGGCGGCAATGAGCAGGGGCGATTTTGGATCGGCGGGCATCGTCCGCCAGAGTTCCACGTGTTCAAATCGCCGCAGGTACCAAGGAAGCGGCCAATAGTAGGCGTCCGTCCAGATAACCTTTACCGGTAGGTCCCAACGTTTTGGACTCGTCTTCGCCAAGCCTTGCAGGTGTTCGGTCAGCTGACGTATGTCGGGGGACGTCTGAGCGAAGACGTATGGGTTGTTCTGATCAGCGGGAACCGAAAAACTAGCTCGATACGCTTGCCAAGCAAGATGTCCGGCTCCCACCAGAAGGAGAGCTGCTACAATGTACGGGACCCCGTGGAATCCGATACGCAGGTGACGGATCGGCTTCGATGCGGACCACGCGGCCGTGGTACGTCGCGGTTGCTCGCCATTAACCTCGCGGCGAGCTGGTTCCGGTAAGCCTCCCGTACACGGGGAACGGAACCATTGGAGCAGGGCCGCGGCGCCGATCCCGGCCAGCAGGACGATGCCGATCAGGAACTGAAGCAGGCACCACGGGGTCTTGTACGGGATCAGGCAGTATATTGCGGTGATTGCGATGGTGTAACTGGCCAGCCAACGGACTAACGTGGCATGGTCGTTTCCGCGGGTGCTCCGTTTGGCCGTGGCGGCATGTCCCAAGCCGAGGACCGCCAGGACCAGGATCAAGCCTTCCGACCAGACGGGACCTTGATCCACTTGCCACCAAATAAGTCGCCGCAGGTGGAATGACCATGGGTAAATATGTGAGGAATCGCCACCGGCACGGTTTAACCAGGAAACATACGTAAGTACGCCGTCCACGGGCCCTCGCCAATTGGAAAAAAAAGATGACAGAAAAACCACGGCAACGAAAATGGCAACCGCCGTACCCGCCGCCAGGTGTTGCCAAGGCCAGGGCCCGCGTGGCGTGTTTTCGGGCGTTTTAGCGCGACCACTCGTCCAGACGATGCAACTCGCAAGCCCGGCCGCGAGATAGGAAATCGCCGCCGTTTCTTTCGTCGCTTGCATGAGCCCCACGAAGCCGCCTGCCAGGAGACACCACGGTAACCTTCGACTCACATGATACCGCCAGCCGCACGCCAAGGCCGCCACCGTGAAAAACACCAGCAAGGTCTCGTGAATATAATAGCGACTGTAAAAGACCATGGCGGGTGAAATAGCCGCAAGCAACGCGGCCACCCCAACGGCCGTGGTCCCCAACGTACCAGCAAATAAGAAGACTAACGCGACCAGGCCAATACCAAAAATGACTGGAACCAGCCGATACATGGCCGCTGTCGTCTCCTCGAACTCGGACGCGCCGCTCAGGGCCACGACCGGCAATGTGGCATACATCAAGGTGGGACCGTGATATTCGTCTGGGTCGTAAGTGTATTGCCCCTGTTGCCACAGGTCCCGAAACCGCGCCGCCTGAACGGACTCATCCGCGTGCATCGGCCGAATGCCGAGTCGCGGCAGTCGAAACGCCGCCGCCACGCACGCGATGATCAACAATAAAAGGACACAAGAATGAACGCGTTTCACGGGTCGACACTCTTTTCCACGAAGCCATCACAAAATCACGCGGGTTTCCCTTCCCCCCAGGACTTTTGGGAGCAAGACCCCCGTTTTGTGACGGGCTGTAAGACTCTGGGATATATTTCAGGCGGTTGGATTTTTCCGGTTGGAAAGCTGCCCGACGCAAGCCGTCCTCCCGTTGGTCGGACTCGCGGCGGAGAACGTCATCCGCGACCGGTATAGAAGCGAATCTAATCGATAGCCGTGTTTTTGACAAACAAGCGGCTTCGTTTTCCGAGCGGAAAGTTACAGCATGCCATGTACCCAGGGTAACCAGCCAGCGACGAGCGACGGCGGTTCCGCCGATACCCCCGCGTTGTCGCTGATTATTCCAGCTTACAATGAATCTCAGCGGCTCCCACCGTATCTGGAAGAGATTCGAAACTATATCGGCCAGCACTATCGAGCAAACTACGAAGTGATTGTCGTGGACGATGGTAGTTCCGATCATCTGACCAGCATTTTGGGTAAGCTGTCCATGACGTGGACTCAACTCCGGACCGTCCGCCACGAACGGAATCTGGGGAAAGGAGCGGCCGTTCGCACCGGGGTCCTGGCGGCTCGCGGCTCGCGGTTGCTGTATGCCGACGCCGACGGCGCTACCCCGATCGACCAGGAGCTTCCCCTTCGCGAAGCCATTCAGGGGGGCGCTGACATAGCCGTCGGGTCGCGATTGATTGACGATAAAAGGGTGGAGCGAAAACGGAGTTGGCATCGCGCGGTGATCGGCCGAGCGTTTGCGTCGGCCGCGCGCCTCTCGCTCGGGCTTCGCGTCCGCGATACGCAATGCGGCTTCAAAATGCTGCGAGCGGGCCCCGCCAAACGGCTGTTCAGACTTTCCCAAGAAAAGGGCTATTTGTTTGACCTGGAAATCCTGGTGCTCGCCAAGCGATGTGGTTACTCTGTAATTGAGGTGCCGATCAGTTGGGCGGACCAGCCAGGCAGCCGACTCCGGATGCACCGTGAGTGTTGTAGAATCTGGATGGACCTGTGGCGCATCCGCCGCCGGGTCGCTCGAATGACGCTCGAGGGGGGGTAAATAGTCATAGCCCAGTGAATTACCGCCCTGAATTTGATGCCTGACCGGGAAACGTCTACCGTAAGATTGAACGCCGAGAACGCTATGGAAAGGGAGGTTGTGGATGATTCGCACGACATTGTTTTGTTTGGGACTGACCTTTTTGGCATTGCCCTGCCTGGCTGATGAGGGCAAGGAAGCACTCAAGACTGAACTTCCCGAGGAGGTGTTGGCGGGCACGCCGCCCGACGTCTTGGCCATGCTGTTTCCCGAACTGCAGTTACCCTCAAGGGAGCTTCCCCCCTTGATGGTTCCCGAAGGAACCACCAATCTGGCACTCAACAAGAAGGTAACCTCGAGTGATGAAAATCCGATCCTCGGCGAGCTCACCTACGTGACCGACGGGGTTAAAAAAGGAGCTGAAGACGCGTACGTGGAGCTGATGCCGGGCAAGCAGTGGGTGCAGATCGATTTGGAGCAGACCGCCAATATTTATGCCGTTTACCTGTGGCATTATTTTCGCGAGGCACGTGGTTACCGAGCCGTGATCGTTCAGGTCTCCGATGACAAAGAGTTCAAGGAAAATGTAAAGACGATTTACAACAACGATACGGAGGCAGAGGCTGGAATGGGAATTGGAAGGGATCGCCCCTATATCGAAACCTACCGCGGTTTGCGCATCGACGCCAAAGGAGTGAAGGGGCGGTATGTTCGCCTGTACAGCAAGGGGAACACGGCGAATTCGATGAATCACTACGTTGAGGTTGAGGTGTACGGCAAACCGGCCTCCTGAGTGGTTTGTTCGCGTACTTGTCCGTATGCCGATCACCAGCCCGCTGGTATACTTCAGGCGGTCGGATTTGTCCGGGTGGAACGCTGCTCGACGCAAGCCGTACGACCTGGGCTACGCGGGCCTGGAGGTGGGCCGATGAGAAACCCGAGAATTGGACAAAGTAGAACAAGTAGGTTGTCCCGAGTTTGTCGCGCGTGCTTGATTTAAGAGTGGAACATTTCGCCCCCAGGGCACGACGATGATCGCCGGTGCGTTAGATCTCATGATAGGCCCACGGATGGCAGAACGGACCCACGGATGAAGAAAGACGGACAGACAAGAAGCCGGGTCGCTTGCCTTTCATGCGTTAGCGTGCCCGCCGTGTTCCCCGAGGTTTATTAGGTCTGTTAGAGTCTTAGGGCGTAACATGCGCGCACGGTGCGCGCATCCTTGACGTGAGCGACCAACGGGAGCGCACCATCCCTGTGCGGCGTCCCTATTTGGTTGGCGGCCCTGCCGCCTTAGGGGCTGTAAAACCCTGGAATGAGCTCAATGATCGACCAAATCCGACGAATGACGAGGGACGGCGCGTTCCAGCAGCGGCTGACCGACCTCCTTGTGGACATCTGCCAGGTGGATTCAACCCCGCGCGGCGACGTCGCGGTCATGCGGCAGGCCGAGGATGAAATTTTCGGCCAGATTAAGGGCTACCTCGGCGAGCTTTCCTTTTCGGGAGGCACGGTTGAGCAGCGTCCCGTGGATCCACGCATTGCGAGCCATCCCGCCTATTCACGGCCGCATTTCACGAAGACCCCTGACCGCCCTGAAGGGCTCCCGCCGGAAGAAACCTATCGAGACCGGTCGAACCTGCTGTTTCGCCTGCCGGGCATCAACACCAGCCCGGCCGGCCGGAATACCGCGGTCCACTCGCACGTGGATGTCGTGGCCCCTTTCATCGCACCCGAACTCAAGCAAGGCGTGGTCCATGGTCGAGGGGCGTGCGACGATAAGGGCAATGTTGCCGTCATCCTGGGCGCCCTGGGTGTCCTGGCCCGCCTCGTTGGGGACAGCGGGCTGAACAAAGACCTGACGGCGATGTTTGTGGTGGAGGAGGAAACGGGTGGAAACGGGTCCCTATCGCTGGCCGTCGACCAATCCCTCAACGCCCATTATGACAGCATCATGGTGTTGGAATGTGCCGGAAACCGAGTCTATCCGGCCAATCGGGGCGCGGTCTGGTACCAACTCGAGCTGCGGTGCCAGGACCTCCCGCAGCTGGAACTGGCGGCCTTCGTCATCATGGAAATGGAATTGGAGGGGCGAGCGATTAAAGCGGAGAGTCGCCATCCGCTGTTTCCGCAACGGCCGGTACAGACCTGCCATGGCATGATTGGACCGTACGGGGAACATCCGAGTCGAATCTGCGGCGACGTCGGTTTTGCCATTTCGTTCGAGCGGACACCAGCTTGGGAACAGGTCGAACCGCTGGTCAACGACTGTATCGCGTCCGGGTTGGACATGTATACGCGGATCTACGGCGACAAGACAAAGATTTCCGACCCGAGTACCGGGCAGCCGAAGGTCAAATGCCATTTCGACATGGAACGCGAGGAGAATGCCTGCGTGGTGAACGTTCATGGCTCGACCGGCCACATGGGCGCGATTGACGAGAACGACGGCGCGATTACCAAGATGGCGTTCCTGGTGCGCGCTCTGGCCTATTCCAGAGGGAAGTTGGAAGAAGCTGCCGGTACACCGCTTACATTGACTCTTGCGGACCCGGGCGATTCACGGAATCTACGGCTTGAAGGGGGGCAGGGATTCATACCTAACCACGGCATCGACGAAATCATGGAACGGATACGGTCAGCCGCCCAACGAGGCGCTGCCAACTACTTGTGCTATGCCGGGCGGCAGGGCGGCGGCGCTGAGAGCGTCCGCGTCACCTACGAAAAGCTGCACAACGATGCATTCGACGGGGACCCGAATTCTCCGTCCATGCGCAACGCAATTTACGCGTCTCGGGCGGCAGGGAGATGGCAGGGGGGGCCGGTTAGCGGGTGGACGGTTTCCTGTGACGCGCGACTGTTCGCCGGAGAACGGCCCGGCATGCCGGTGCTGACCGCGGGCGTGGGGGAGCTCGCGCATGCACACTCCGATGATGAGCAACTTGCACTCGATCAACTTTGGCCGGCCGTCGAGTTTCTCGCCGCGTACCTGTTGTTGGAGACGGGAACGTGTTCGCCCGAACAACTCGTGCCGTAAGAGCCGACGCACGACCGGGTCAGGCGGCGGAAACGCGAACACGCGTGTACGTTTCGGGAGGCAGCCTATAGGATCGCCGTTGCAAAGGTGGCTCGCGTGGCGTCCCAGCGCGGCGTTCAATAACGTCAACATCCGCCAGAAAACGCCCGCCGAGGTCGAATCCATCCACGCGAAACGAAAACATTGGCATTTCGTATCGATCCAGCCGCTCGGAGAAGACGTGCTTCAGAGGGCTAAGGTGTTACGCATTTCGAGAATCGATGAATGTCTCGAAAAGGAGAATATAATGCAGCAGCTGCGAACAGGCGTGATTGGAGCAGGTTCGGTTGTCCGGGAAATTTACCAGTACCTGTACGCCCACAGCGATTATTCGTCAATGTTGAACGTGGATGCAGTGGCGGAGCCCAACGAAGCGCAGCGGAACTGGTTTGGCGAAACGCTCCGAATACCAGCCTCCCGGCGTTTCGAAAGTTACCAGGACATGCTGGAAAGTGGGCGCTTCGATGCCGTACAGGTCAACACGCCCGATCACATTCACGCGGAACCAGCTATCGCCGCCCTGAAAGCCGGTGCGGACGTGCTCGTCCCCAAGCCGACGGCGGCCACGGTGGCCGATGCACATGAGATGATCAAGGTTGCACGGGAAACGGGACGCTTGTTACTGGTGGACTACCACAAACGAGAAGATCCGAGGATCAAGGAGGCCGAGGCTCGCTACCAGAAAGGGGCGTATGGACGCTTCCAAGCCGCTGTCTGGTATATGATGGATAAGCTGCTCGTGGCCGATCCGAACCACGATCCTCCGTTTTTCGCCACGCCTGATTTCGCCGAGAAGAACACGCCCGTTTCCTTCCTGACCGTCCATATGTGTGACGCTCTGATCAGGATTGTCCGGCTGCGGCCGGTCCAGGCGCGCGCCATGGGATATTCCCACAAGCTGCCGTCCCTCAAGCCGATCGCGGTGCAGGGATACGACCTGTGTGACACGGAACTGCTGTTCGAAAACGGCGCCACGGCGCACGTGATTACCGGATGGCATCTCCCCAATACCGCGCATGCCACCGCGGTGCAGTCCAGCAGGATCATTTGTTCCGATGGAATAATTGACATGGATTTGGACAAACCGGGCTACCATGAACTACACGCCGATGGAATCTCCGAAGTCAATCCGCTATTCAAGAATTTCGCCGCGGACGGCACGGTAAGGGGATATGGCATGGAATCCCCGGGGCGGCTTTATCAGCGGATTCTGGCACACCGGAACCAGCAGCTGGACGCCAAGACGGTGGACGAACTTTTGGGGCCTTTTGAAACCGGTTTCTACACCACCCTCGTCTTGGAAGCCGCGGAAAAGAGCTTGGAGACCGGCGAGATGATTGCCGACGGCGTGACTTCCGGACGCCACGTGAATTTGGACGAGCTGCTCCGCGAACAGGTGGGGAACCGGGAGGCTGACGCATACATGGGGCATAACCGTTCACGGGCAAAAGACTGATGTCCGCGGACGTTCGCACGTCCGCTGCACATATTGAGGAAAGGCTTTTCGAGATGCAAATGCCACGGGCTTGTCCCGTGGTCCGTTACGTTCCACGCTACCGACGTAGCGGCGAGCGTGAACCACCACGGGACAGCCCGTGGCATCCATGCGGGCCTTGCGTGTCCAGGCCGTGTAGCGGCACCCGCGAACGGCTGCGGAAAACCATACGTCGTCCTGGAGTGTTTTGGGAAACACGCGTGCGATGGCCCGAGGCCGCCGAGCGAGCGTTTTCGAGGGCTTCGGAGGTCCCTCGTGCCTCCGGAGGAGGTCGGGGCCGAGTTCGGGACACGCGGCGGGCGAAACGCATGGTTGCACGAACCGCCTATAGCCGGAGCGCCACCCCCTAAGATCGCTGGGACGTCGCGTCCCTTTGTTTGTTTGTCGTCCATATCCTTTATTGTGAAGAGAGTTCAACATGCATCCTTCAGCACCATCACAGGTCAAGACAAATACGTCCCGCGTTTTTTCACGTCGTCGCTTCCTGGCCGGAGCGGGAGCAGCCACGGTTGGCATGTCGTTGGTTGGCCCGGAAACCATCCGTGCCGCGAGCGCCAACGAAAAGGTTGATATCGGCTTGATCGGCTGCGGCGGGCGAGGCAGCTGGATTGCCGATCTGTTTCAGAAACACGGTGGCTACAATATCGTCGCCGCGGCTGACTATTTTGAAGATCGTGTCACGGCTTTCGGTGACCGCTTTGACGTGAAGACCGCCGCCCGCTTCACGGGACTCGACGGCTACAAACGCCTGCTCGAACAACCGGTGGACGCGGTGGTGATCGAGTCACCACCTTATTTTCATCCCGAACAGGCCGCGGCGGGCGTCGAGGCCGGCAAACATGTTTACGTGGCGAAGCCGATTGCCGTGGACGTTCCCGGCTGCAAAACCATCGAAAAAAGCGGCCAGAAAGCCACCGAACGCAGCCTCTGCTTCCTCATTGATTTCCAGACCCGCGCCGATTCGTTTTACATCGAAGCGATCAAGCGAGTCCATGCCGGCGCGATTGGCCAGTACGCGTTCGGCGAATCAAGCTATCATGCCGGAATTCCCTGGATGGGGCAGATTAAGCACGCCAAACAAGCAGCCACGAATCCCGAGGCCCGCCTGCGGGCTTGGGGACTCGACCAGATCCTCTCCGGGGACATCATCACGGAACAGAATATCCATACGCTCGATGTCGCCAGCTGGATCATGGACCGGCCCCCCGTTTGTGCTTTCGGCACCGGCGGGCGCAAAGTACGCGACTTCGGAAACTGTTGGGATACATTCAGTATTACATTCGTTTACCCCAACAACGTCGGCATTGCCTTCAGCTCGCGCCAGTTCGACGGCTGTGGCACCAAACCGGACGGCATTCGAAACCGAATGTTTGGCGACAAAGGGGTCCTGGAAACCAAATACGGCGGCCGCGTGATGGTGCGGACGGTGAAGGGGAACGAGGATGATTTCTATCCCGGTGGCTCGTCTCCCGGCATCTTTCGCGAAGGCGCTGTCGCCAATATCGCCACGTTCCATGCCAATATCCTGGCGGAAAAGCATGACAACCCCACGGTGGCACCAAGCGTGCGGAGCAATCTGGTCACCATACTGGGGCGTACCGCCGCCTACGCCGGCGAAGTCGTGCAGTGGGATAAACTCCTTGCCACGAGCGAAAAACTGGAGGCTGACCTCGGCGGCCTGAAACGGTGAGTGGGTCGCCGTTGGGGGACACATCGTGGCTCGGCGCGGCAAGCCGAGACCGTGGCTCGGGGCTTACAGCCCGTAACAAAACGTGGTTGCCGCTCCCGGAAGTCCCTGGAGGAGGCAAGATCTCCACGACTTACGAAGCGTTGCTTCAGGCATTCGTCCCTCGCCCCGCCCGAGAACCGATCACTGACTGCTCGCCTGTTTTGAGGCTTGATACCCGTTCCACGACGCGATTTCTTCCAGCGGCTTTCGTTTCTTGGGCCGATTTGGTCCATCGGCGGGATAACCCAGTGTCAGGATCAAGATCGGGCGGCTTCGCCGGGGGATTTCCAGCAGCGCGCGGACCCCGCGTTCGTCGAACCAGCCGAGGATGCAGGTCCCAAGTCCTTCCTCCGTCGCCTGGAGACAAAAGTGCTCGGCGGCGATGCCGATGTCGACCAGCGGAAACGACTTGGCCTTCACGACGGAACCGAACCGAGACGTAAAATTTGCCCGCTCCATGACCACGACGACCAGCACGGGCGCCTGGCGTGCGAAGGAATTCATCGGCACGATTCCGGCGGCGGCGCGCGAAGCAACCTGCTCCCTCAGCACCGGGTCGTCCACCACCACGAACCGCCACGGCTGGGCGTTGCAGGCGGACGGCGCCAGCCGGGCAGCCTCGAGGCAGCGAAGGATCTTTTCCGGCTCCACCGGGCGGTTCGTATAAGCTCGTACGCTCCGCCGCCACGCCGCGAGGTCAAGAAATCCATTCATTGTGCGCTCTCCATCAAAACAGGGATAGATCGACCAGCATCCCGACGAGGTTGCGACGGAGGTCAAGGCTTTGGCCGACGTCTTCATTGTCATGCGGCAAGCCCGCGCCAATGAAGACGACGTCATCTTGTTGGGCAATTTCAACGCCAATAGTCAGCAGTTCGGCTTGCTGGGGCATGTACCCGGAATCACCTGGGTTGCCCGTGACACGATCACCAACACGCGGCGGCGGGAAACGCATGACAATATTCTGTTCGATCACGCTCGCACGGCGGAATACACGGGGCGCTGGGGCGTCCACGAATTCCAGAGCATCCACCAATTGACCCGTGAACAGGCGTGGGCTGTTTCCGATCACCTGCCGGTATGGGCCGAATTCGACAGCCATGAAGCACCGGCTGGAAACGCGGCGGTGTTGCCGTCCGGTCAGATGACGCGGTGAACGGCTATTCTCCCACCTGGTAGCACACCACGGCCTTCTTTCCCCTCAGGTACATGCGGCCGTTGGCGATGGTCGGTTGCTGGGGGCGTCCCATTTCCACGGGAACTTTCGTTCGTCCCAGCTCG
>JBNJEM010000143.1:0-13497 GCA_051745935.1 Planctomycetota bacterium | reverse complement strand
CGGATTGTGCCGCCGAGGTTTTTCCCGTTAACCCCACCAAGGTGCGGGGGCGGCTAAAGACGCTGGGGGCTCGGTATGTGGAACGACTTGCGTGAATTCAGTCGGGATGTCTGTTATGCTTGAAATGATTAGAGGGAAAGCCCAAACGATGTAACTTTTTAGCGAACTGAAGTAAGGCTTTCCCATAATCCCGGGTTTTGGAAGCGAGAGCTCGGTTTTGTTACGCGCGGTAAGAAATTTCCGGCATGAACGGGTGGATTATGTCCGCCCGTGGAGTAGGTGAAGGGCGATTGTCGCATCCAATTATACCGGTCGCGGATGACTTTCTCCGCCGCGAGTCCGACCAACGGGAGGACGGCTTGCGTCGGGCAGCTTTCCACCCGGAGAAATCCAACCGCCTGAAATACAGTTGCATCCAATTACACGACACGACACGAGGATTCGTCATGGACATGCGCTCATTTGTTCGCGAGTATCCGGTTCGGTTCAGAAGCTTGCCGAGGGGGAGAGGGGGGCTGACGTGGGTCTTTGTCCATATGGTGATTGTCTTTCTTTTGGGATATGGCGTTGCGGGCGCGCGAACGGAGAGGCCGAATGTTGTGTTGATCATGACTGACAATCACGGCCCGTGGTCGCTCGGTTGCTATGGAAATCCGGACATCAGGACCCCGAACATTGACGAGCTGGCGGCGAACGGAACGTTGTTTGAACGATGCTTCTCGAACAACGCCGTCTGTTCCCCCACGCGGGCCAGTTTTTTGACGGGCCTGATGCCCTGCCAGCATGGCGTTCACCGTTACCTGGGCGCTAAAGGCGCGCAAATTGGTCCTCGGGCGTACAATACGCTGGAGGAGTTCGACACGCTGCCGTCGCTACTAGCCGAGGCCGGCTACGTCTGCGGGCTTTCCGGTAAATGGCACCTGGGAGACAACCTGCACCCGCAGGAAGGGTTCAGCTTCTGGGTCACCAAGCCGCACGGGCACAGCCGGGGATTCTACGATCAGCGGGTGATTGAAGATGCTCGGATCCACGTGGAACCGACTTACCTAACGGAATACTGGACGGATCGTGGTATTGAATTCATCGAGGCGAATCAAGATCGGCCGTTTTTCCTATTCTTGGCCTACAATGGACCCTATGGACTGGGCGGTGCCATGCGCGAGGCGATTCGGAATCGGCACGAGAAGACTTACGCCAGCGCCATGCTTCCTTCTTTTCCCCGCCCGCCAGCACATCCCTGGAATCATCATTATGGGGAGTGGGTGGGGGACGTGGAAGTGATGCGAAAGTATGCCGCGGAAGTGAGTGGCGTGGACGACGGGGTGGGACGCATCATGGCCACTCTCCAACGACTGAAGCTGGAGGAGAACACGTTGGTGGTCTTTACGGCCGATCAAGGGCTGGCGGGGGGCCATAGCGGGTTCTGGGGAATGGGGGATCATACCCGGCCCTTGACCGCGTTTGACTGGACGATGCACGTGCCGCTGATTGTCCAGCATCCCGGCCGAGTGCCGGATGGGAAGCGCAGCGATCTTCTGGTCAGCAACGTGGACTTCCTCCCCAGCATGCTCGACTACCTCGGGCTTTCCTGGAAGAACACCTCGCAGCCCGCCTCGCCCGGTCGGAGCTTCGCTCCGGTGCTGCGCGGCCAAGCGATGGAGAAGTGGGACAACACGGTCTATTATGAATTCGAAAACGTACGGGCCATCCGAACCGACCGGTGGAAATACATCGAACGCTTCCGCCAGGAGCCCAACGAATTGTACGATTTGAGGGAAGATCCGAAGGAATTGGACAATTTGATTGACAAGCCAGCCCACGCCGACATCCAGGCGAGCCTGGCCCGGAAACTCCATGCTTATTTCAAGCGGATCGCGGATCCAAAATGGGATTTGTGGCAGGGGGGAACGTCGAAAACCGGCTTGATCATGAGTAAACTATTCGACCATCCCGGTCCGTGGCGGCCCGAGAAAAAAGACGCGAAAGAGGGCGAGAAAACCCCATAGTGCCTTGTCATGGCAAAACAAACAACTCGGTAGCCCTTCAGGGGCGTCGATACACGGCCTGGAAACAGGAGTCCGCATGGATGCCACGGGCTTGTCCCGTGGTGCTTCACGCTCGCCGCTACAAACCTCGGACACAACACTCCTCGCCGTCGGTAGCGTGGAACGTAACGGACCACGGGACAAGCCCGTGGCATTTGCACCGTGACAAGTCTTCCTTCAAGATGTGCCACGGGCGTGCGAACGGCCGCGGATACCAGTCTCTTGCCCGTGAACGATTATGGCTTCTCACAGCCTGTAACAAAACGTGGTTCCCGCTCCCAAAAGTCCCTGGGGGAAAGGAGACCTGCGTGGCTGTGTTGTGGCTTCTTACGGTTCCACCGGCTTGATTCTCGAGCCGTTCACGAGACTGGTTTCCGGGGCAAGGATAACTTGCTCGTGCCGTTTCAACCCATCGATGATCTCCGCCTGCGAATCGTTTAGTAGGCCAACGGTCACGCCGCGCAAGCGAGCGCGCCGGGACTTGGCGGCAAAGACTTGCCACCCGCCGTCGGGGCCGCGGAAGAGCGCGGAGCGAGGGACCAGCAGCGCGTTGCTCTTTTCCCTCGTGAAGATGCGAATGCGCACGCGGTACTCAACCCCGACTCCCATGTCGCGCAAGCGTTGGATCACCTCCGGCGAGAATCGGACAATCACCTTGACCCGTTGTTGTTCAACGCCCAGGGAACTCACTTTCATGAATCCGGCTGGATAGACTTTTTCGACGGTTCCCAACACGCCTTCTCCCAATCCGCCGCCGACCGCCGGACCATATACTTCCGCCATGTCTCCCTCGCCGACGCGCACGACATCCTGACTCAAGACGTCCGTTTCGACTTCCAGTGTTTTCAGTTGCCCGAGGGTAATCAGTTTCGTGCCGGCTGGTAGATATTGCTCGTCGTCGATCAGTCGTTCGAGCACCACGCCGTCGATCGGACTGCGCATGGTTCCGCGTTCGCGCTGGATTGCCATCTGCCTCAGTCTGGCTTGAGCTTCGGCTTTTTGCTTTTCCAGCACGGCTTGAGACAGTTGTTTGCGCGCGATATAGTCCGATACCATTTTGGGAAGCAGGGCGGTGGCGGCTTGGATGGACTTCATGGCCTCGAAGGTCAGTGAATCCTGGCGAAAGCCGAGTTGTCCTTCCCAATAATGCAACTCGGTGTTCTCGAGTTCTTCCTCGGCGATGGCTCTGGCTTGGGCATTTGAGTCGTGAAGCTGTTGTGCCCGCCCCAATTGTCTTTCCGCGTAGGTGGCCCGTTTTTCACTCAATTCCTTTTGCTTCTCCGCGGCCTCGACGGTTTTCGCCATTGACTCCACGAACTTGGTGGCCTGAATTCTGAGACTTTCTTCCACCGCCACGTCATTGTTTTCGACAATTGCCGCCTCCAATCGTTCAACCACGGCTTCCGCCTCGTCAACGGCCGTGTCCAAGTCTTTGGCGACAATTCGAGCCACGACTTGATCTGTTTCAACGCGATCTCCTTCCTCCAGCGCGATTTCCTCGATTCGGCCGGACTGTGGCATGGAGATTTCATAAACGCGTCTCACGCGAGTGTTTCCGCGTTCATCGATGTATTCGCGAATTTTGCCGCGTTGTGCCGTGGCGACCTGGACGGAGATCCCTGAATTCAAGACCACTGTCCCGACCACTGTCAGGGCGACCACCGCGACCAGGGCTATCGCAATCCCCCATCGTTTCATTTTCATCTCCCAGGAAATGCAACGCGCGCCGTTGTTCAAGGTGCGCATTTATTCCTTGACGTTTAACGCCTCCAGATAGTCCATGTGGTGAACCCGCCACTGCACGACAGCATGAGCGCACAGCGTGAACGCGAACGCCAAGGCCATTGTCCCAATCCAGACCCAAGGCGAGCTGACCACCGGCAATCGAATCACGTCATTCTGCTCATAAGCCAATGAAGTCAGTTGCACCAGGAAGTAGCCAAATGGCAGGCCGAGTAGCGCGCCGAGGGTATTGACCAAGAGGTTTTCCCGCAGGAACAAGCCTCCCACCCACCAAGGCCCATACCCCATCGCTCGAAACGTCGCCACTTCCCGCTGGC
Source organism: Planctomycetota bacterium (assembly GCA_051745935.1). Classification (GTDB taxonomy): domain Bacteria; phylum Planctomycetota; class Planctomycetia; order Pirellulales; family Pirellulaceae; genus JBNJEM01. Next base: position 9,392 of record JBNJEM010000143.1, on the reverse strand, counting down.
GTTCGGCCAGACTAACGAGCGACGAGTTGACAATGCTTCCAAAAAACACCACGCCGGAGAACAGGACGAACATCACAATGAAAACGTATTGATTCTTGACCAACGTGTCCACTAGATTATCAATCATGTCTTGCCGGGCCGTGACGGATTGGATGGCGGGGATCTGTTTCAGCTCGTGGTAGAGTTCCAACTGATCGGACTTGCCGTGATTGGTTTGTAGTTGGGCGCCGGTCATTGTGAAGTGCTCGTTCACAAGTTGGCTGAGATAGTGGATGTCGGCGTAGGCCGCCAATCCAATATAGCTCTCCGCCACGGCGGTCACCGGCACTTCCACGGGGCGCCGTTCCCCCTTCACGGGAATGATGGTAAGCGTATCGCCGGCGTCGGCGTGGAGAATATCCGCTAGGCGGTCGGTCAACACGATGCCGCTTTCCGCAATGGCGATGATTTGCCCTTGCGCGTCGCGAGGGGTGGTCAGCCGTGCGTTTTCCAGGAGCCCGGTAATGCCGGCCTTGCGACGATAAGGGCCGCGCAGAAACGTGCAGGCCACATTAAGCGCCGGCTCCGCGTGATCCACGCCGGGCAGACGCTTTACTTCGTCCAATGCCGCTTCGCTCCGTTCGCTTTCAAAGGCCAAGTCAATATCGCTGCGGTTAATCGCATGGAACTGGAAATCGATCAGATAATTCTGTATTTCCATGAACATGAATCCAGTCAACAGCAGCCCCGCGCCCATCGCGGCCGCGAACATGCCGGCCAGCGTGCGTAGCGGGTGCCGGGAAACACCTCGCAGCGTCATTCGCCAGGCCGAACTCAAGCTAGACCACCAGTGACCGAACTGCTCAATCCAGATCTTGTTTCCCCCGCGAGGCAGTTCCGGCCGCATCGCCGCCGCCGGTTGAAGTCGCAGCATCGCGCGGGCACCACGCAGGCTCCCCAGAATCGCGCACAACAGACTGACCACCATCCCCACCGCATGCGTGTACCAGTAAACCCCGCTCTGCAATTCCGGAAACTCAAAGAACTGACGGTACATCACCGTCATGCCGGTCGCCGACAGATATCCCAGAACACTCCCCAATGCTCCGCCCGCAATGCCAACACCGAGCCCGAACTTGAGAAAGTGAGTAAAGACGTGCCAGTCGGTGTACCCGAGCGCTTTGAGTGTTCCGATCACGGTGCGTTGCTGGCGCGCCAGACGGGTGATAAGCACGTTTAGCACCAAACCGGCTACCACGAGGAAAATCGCCGGTACAATGGCCGCGGTGGCGCCAAGCCCCGCGATTTCACCTTCCAGGAATTGATTCGAAATCTGAAGCCGGCGCGGTGTCGTGCCGAAAACCCCGTACGCATCAAGCTGTTGTTCGGCCGTGTCCAGTATGGTTTCCAACCGGTGATGCTGTTGCGGGGCCACTCGCCCGACGATCTGATTGGCGGCGCCGTTAAAATCAAAGACCTCTTCCGCGTGGGACTTCTTGATATAAAACACCCCAAAACTACTGGGATCCGGAATCAAGGCACCGGGGCCCAGCAAGTACGTAAACTCGCTGCTGATCGCCGTCCCCACCACGAACAGCTCCTGCCGCCGGTTGTTCAGCAGCAAGTGGATCCAGCTGCCGGGATGAATGTTGTGATGCCGCGCGAAGGCGGCATTCACAATCACTTCATTGCGTCGCTGGTGCGTGAAATAGTCGCCTCGCTTGAGAACGATGTCGTTGACCACGGGCTGTCGCCGATCCGGCAAGGAAATGACGAGCGAATTGAGCGGTTTCGAGACATGTTCCAGATCAACCGTGGCGGCGAACTGGATGCGTGGCGTGAGCTGGGTAATGCCTGGAATCGCCTCCAATGCCGCGATCTCGACCAGAGGGGCCTTCTTCAGATCAATCCAAAAATCAGCCATTCGACATTGCCGGTAATAGCGTGTTTTGGCCTGCCGTAAATTGTGATACGCCGAGCGCATCGAAATGAAACACGTCATGCCAATCGCCACAATGCTAGTAATCGCCAGCAGCAGCCCTTTGGATTGATACAGCTCCCGCGCCAACTTGCGATTGAGCATTCTCACCAGACCACCTCCTCCGGGGCAATCGGCGACTCGTGATCAACCACTTCCGTGATCTCACCGCTGCGTAGATGAATCACACGATCCGTGACTTCCGCAATGGCGGCGTTGTGCGTGATTATGACGACCGTCGTCTCATACCGATGCTTCAAATCAACCAAAAGTCGCAATACCCGCTTTCCCGTTTGAAAGTCGAGTGATCCAGTTGGCTCATCACACAAAAGCAATGTGGGGCTCTTGGCCACCGCCCGGGCAATCGCCACGCGTTGTTGTTCGCCACCAGACATTTGCGCGGGAAAATGCTCGCCGCGGTCCTGCAAACCAACTAATTGGAGCATCTCGTCAACGTCCCGAGGCCGCGACACCAGTTCCGTGGCCACCATCACGTTCTCCCGACCGGTCAGACTGGGTACCAAATTGAAAAACTGAAAAACGAAGCCGATTTCCTCGCGACGATAAAGGGTTAATTCGCCCGGCGACGCCCGGGAAATGTCGCGGTCGCGGAAAAAAATCTGGCCGCCGGTTGGGGAGTCCAGACCACCGATCAGGTTGAGGAGCGTCGTTTTGCCCGAACCACTTGGACCGACAATCGCTAGCATCTCCCCCGGGTGGATCGAGAAAGAAATGCCCTTGAGGACCTGGACCAAGACCTCACCCATCCGGAAGGTCCGGTCAATATCGACCAACTGCAGTAACGGGGATGACGGCTCATGGGATGTGTTTGTCGCGAACATGGCTTGGGTTTCGTCTGGGACCCTCTTCGTCTTGTTTTAGGGGATGCCCCGGCATGTCGCACGCTTCTCAAGGGGGCGCCTATTATACGTCACGCGATCAGCAGCGACAAAAAGGGGATCCGGCATTTCCGCCTTGATTTGGAATGCAGCCGCTGCGCGGTCCACGGGCTCGAGGTCGGTTTCGTGGCGATCTCTCTTGCCCTCTTTCCATGGAATCTGTTAATCTTCGATCCCGTCTGTTGGCGGCGTATCGGCGGCGAGGTCGCCTAAGGGCGTGGATGTCTCGTTCGACAGCGCCACTTTGGTTCGACCGAGGAACGCAAAGCGTTACGAGAGAACATTTTACAGCCCGTCACAAAACGTGGTTTCCGCTTCCAAAAGTCCCTGGGTAAGAGGAAAGCCTGAGCGGTTTTGTTATCGCTTCCCAGCGCCACCGGCACGGCGTCGGCGGGGAAGTGGCGCCGTGCAACCAGTCAGGGAGGCTATCCTGCGGAGGGGCGGAATCCGAGGGTTTGAACGGTCCGAATTGAATCGGAAAAGCCAATTGTCCGCGGGTGCGAGAAACCCGGCTGTGTTTTCCGCAATTCGTTTCCATTTGGTAACTTTTTAGCGAACTGAGGTAAGGCTTTCCGGGGCGAGCAGGGTTTGAAGCAGCCCGTGGAAAGCGCGCAGGCCGCCGTTCGCTGCGATGGTCCTTGCCGGTCCAACGCGCGGGCGAGCGGGTTCTGGCCTTGCGGTTAAACGGGGTATGTCATAAGGGATTCGTGATCACGAAGCTAGAATTCTACTTCAGACGGCTAAAGCATTACTCCATTTGCAATATATACCGCTTAACGTTCGCTGCTGCCGGTTGGGGCTCGGCGCGATTCCTTCCCCATCCGCGGGGGCGGGCTTGTGGCGGAAACTCCTTTTTTGCGACGCGTATACACCGCCGCCGGCTGAGATCCGGGGCTATTGGAGGGCTTGCTCCAAAGCAGGGGCCGTCGGCTTGTGCGCGTGAAGGACCGGTCGGAGCGTTTCCGCAACTTCTCTCCGGTCGCAGTTTCTACCTGGCGGTGGGCGAGGATGCCATGAAAGACGCGATCCCGTGGGTACAATCGAGTGTTTGGGTTCAAAAGAGTGGGGGCCGGACGGCATGGGGCGCATTGGCACTGGCCGCTCTCTGTATGCTAACCGCGCACCTGGGGGCCCTGGGGGCCAACGCCAATGAAGCGCATTGGATTTGGTCGCCGGAGCACTCCAAGAATGAAATTCCCAAGACGTCGTGTTACTTCCGCAAGGTTTTCACGGTGGAGGAGCCGATCCGCGTGCAGGCGACGATTGCCGCGGACGACGAATACGTGTTGTACGTGAACGGGCATCGCGTGGGCGAGGGTCAATCGTCCCGCGAACTGGACGAATACAACATCACGGAGCAAATGCGGGGAGGACGCAACACGATCGCGGCGCGGGTCGCGAACCAGCAGGGATCAACGGCCGCCCTGGTTGCTCGGGTTTTTGTGCGAGAGAAAAACGACGGCTGGGTTACCTACTGCACGGACGAAACGTGGCGGACCAATGTTCGGCCATTTCCGTTCTGGAAAGATCCCGTCTACGATGATCACTTGTGGAAACCCGCTCAGTCCTTCGGCAAACTGGGCGATACCGTTCCTTGGGATCGCCGCGAGACGGTTTCCAGCGCGGAGGTCCACCGGTCGGAACGGTTTCGGATCGCGCGTGATTTTCAAGTTCAACGCGTGATTGATGCCGAGGAAACCGGCTCATTGATCGCCATGGCTTTCAACGAATTCGGACAGCTGATTTTGTCCCGGGAGGATGGTCCGTTGCTGTTGGCCGTCGATTCGGACCGGGACGACGTGATCGATTCCCTCCGGGTTTATTGCGAGCGTGTCAAGAACGTACAGGGTATTTTGGCACTGAATGGCCAGGTCTATGTCACGGCGGACGGCGCGGAGGGGAATGGCTTCTATCGTCTTTCGGACAATGACGGCGACGGTGTTTTGGAGACGTGCCGGCTTCTGTTCGAATTCGAGGGCGAAATGGGGGAGCATGGCGCGCATGGTATCGCTCTCGGGCCGGACGGTTGGATGTACATTGCGATTGGGAATCACTCATCGCCACTGAAGGAGTATGCTCCGTCCAGCCCGCATCGGGGTTACTACGAAGGGGATTTGTTGAGGCCGCGATATGAAGATCCTGGTGGCCACGCCGCGGGCCGGAAAGCACCGGGCGGGGTAATCATTCGCACCGACCTGAGTGGTCAAACGGTGGAGCTGTTCGCGGGTGGTTTGCGGAACACATATGATTTGGCGTTTCATCCGGACGGCGAGCTGTTTATTCACGACAGTGATATGGAATCGGATATGGGGACGACCTGGTATCGTCCCACTCGCATTTGTCACGTCGTGCCCGGCGCTGAACTGGGCTGGCGCAGTGGTTGGGCGAAATGGCCCGAGTATTATGTCGATTCGTTGCCTGCCATTGTCGGCACCGGTCGTGGGTCGCCCACGGGCGCCATCTTTTATACGCATCACCTGTTTCCAAAACGGTACCAAAATGCCCTCTTTCTGGGCGACTGGGACAAAGGTCGGATTCTCGCGGTTCAGTTGAAGCGGAACGGGGCCTCGTATACGGCCAACACGGAGGTCTTTTTGGAGGGGCAACCGTTGAATGTCACCGATCTGGATGTCGGCTCGGACGGGTGGCTTTACTTCGTCACGGGTGGCCGCGGCACGGGCGGGGGCGTCTATCGCGTCACGTATGACGGGGATGAGGGGGGGAGCGTTAAAGGGCGTGACTCCAGTATCACACCGGCAATTCGGATGCCTCAGCTGCAGAGCGCGTGGAGCCGGCAAGAGGTGGCCCGGTTGCGTCGCCAGCTGGACGCGGACTGGGGCCCGATGCTGATGGGCGTGGCTCGCGGCACCACCAATCCCACGCACTATCGCACGCGAGCTCTCGACCTCATGCAGCTTTACGGTCCCCGACCCACCACCGATCAACTGTTGGGACTGTCCGGCGACAAAAACGAGAGCGTCCGGGAAAAGGCAACCGAATTGATGGGGGTCTACGGTGGAAATGAAATGCACGAACGGATGGTCGACATGCTCGAGGACTCCGATCGCCGCGTGCGCCGCAAAGCGATGGAGGCGCTGGCTCGCGCCGGGCAAACCGCCCCCCCCGACATCATCCTTCCCGTTCTGGCTTCCGATGACCGATTTGAAGCCTGGGCCGCGCGGCGGTTGTTGGAGCGCGGTCCAGTGGAACAATGGCGATCCAAAATTCTCTCCGCTGAAGACGATCGCGTCGTTGTCCAAGGCGGGCTGGCGATGTTGATCGCCGAGCCGAGTCGCGAGAACGCCGCGGCCGTCATTGAGCGGATCCGTGAACTCATGACTGGATTCGTCAGTGACGGCGACTTCATCGACATGCTACGCGTGATGCAAGTCGCGCTCATGCAAGGAGAGGTCTCTCCGGAAGAGCTGACTGTACTGCGGGATCAGTTAGCGGCGGAGTTCCCGGCGGGAGACCATCTGATGAACCGGGAATTGATCCGGTTGTTGGTGTATCTGCAGTGTTCCTCCATCATGGAACGGTACTTCGACTACCTGGAATCCGACGTGCCCAATGCCGAGAAAGTGCACTTGGCCATGTATTTGCCGTTCCTGGAGTCGGGCTGGACGACGAAGCACAAAATGAAACTCTTTCGTTTCCTGGCCAAGGCCAAGACCCGGGAGGGGGGCGGCAGTTATCCGCTCTATCTCGGCAACGCGGCCCGGGACATGGCAAAGACTTTGACGTTGGAGGAAAGCATCCAAGTGTTGCCCCGGGGCGATGAATTACCGGACGCGGCCCTGGGAGCGCTTTACAGCCTGCCCCCTCAACTCAATGACGACCTGCGGGCCGCGCTACAAGAACTCGACGAAAAACTCGAACATCACACCGACTTCACCAGCAAACAGCTGATGGTCGGGATCGTCGCCGTGTTGGCACGCGATGGCGATGACCAGTCGATGGCCTACTTGCGCTCGATCTGGGATCGAAACCCCGAACGCCGCGAACCGGTTGCCATGGGGCTGGCCCAATCGCCGCATGGCGAGAACTGGAAATACTTGGTGAAGAGTCTTCCAATACTGGAATCCGAAACGTTGGAGGAGGTCGTCTGCCGGCTGCTGTCGGTTGATCGAGCACCGGATGATCCCGAACATATCCGCCAACTTATTCTTGCCGGATCGCGGCTGGACAAACAACGGGCGGAAGAAACGGTGATGCTGTTGGAAAACTGGACCGGCGAAACCGTGGGAACCGATACGGACGATTGGCAACGGAAACTCGAGTCGTGGCGGGACTGGTTCGCTCGCTCCTACCCCAACCTTCCTCCCGCCACGCCTCCCCGGGAAACAGTAGAGACTAAATGGAAGTTTGATGAATTGTATGAGTTTCTGCGGGGCAAGGAGGGACGCAACGGCGACTCGGCCAGCGGGGCCGTCGTGTTCCAGGAATCCGCTTGCGATCGGTGCCATCGTTATGGCAAGGTGGGCGAGTCAATGGGGCCTGATTTGACGGACGTGACGAAGCGGGCGACGCGCAAAGAGATTCTACAATCGATTCTGTACCCGTCGCACGTCATCTCCAGCCAATATGCTTCCAAAAAAGTGCGCCTCGCGGACGACCGCGTCCTCTCGGGAATCGTGGCGCCGGGGCCGGCTGGCGAGAAAGTACTGCTCGACTCGGATGGAGAAAAAACCTCTATTCCGGAAGAAGAAATCGATGAAATCACCCCGAGCAACGCGTCCGCAATGCCGGATGGACTGCTGAAGACACTGAGCCAAGATGAGATCGCCGATCTGTTCTCCTACTTGAGTAGCGAGTCCGTGGTGGGGTTGGCGGAACGCCCGCGAAATGAACAGGACGGACAGCCAGCAACGAAGGAGTGACTTAGTAGGGTGAAGGAATAGTGAAGGAATAGGGTGCCTGGGAATGGCGTGAGCGAGCCGAGCTTGCGCGGTCCATGTTTCCGTCGGTAAGTGTTCGCTCGCTCCCGGAAGGCCCCAGGGGCAACACGGCCTTGTGCTTAGCCTTCGTGGCCCCGATGTGTGCCGTGATATTTGGTTTGTTGAAGAATCTTACCGTGTTTGGCCGGAGCTACCGGTGTCGGGTGGGAAAGCCCGACGTACACTCATCGGCCATGCGGTGACGCCTTTTCTGTTCGCTCCTCCCATGGATTCCTCGAAATACATCAAAACCGATTTGGCTCACGGCCGGACCCCTCATCGCCATCAAGCATCGGTCAGCCATTGCATTGGCGACTGGGAGCTGGTGGGTCGTTTGGGCGAGGGGGAATGGTCGATCGTCTACCGTGGCAGACCGCGTGATTGCCCCCCGGACTGGCCCGCTGATTATGCCATTAAGGTCGCCACGGCGGACGATGACAAGCGGCAGCGGGCGGAGCAACTTTTGCTGCGGGAGGCGACGGTCGGCCGAGCGGTGGCCCATCCTCACCTCGTTGCCGTCTTGTCCACCCATTTGGATCGCTCCCCGCCGGCGATCGTCATGCCGTTGATGCAAGGCGTCACGTTGGATCGGGCCGTGGCGGCCCATGCGCCATTTTCCACGCCCCACAGCCTCTGGATTGCGCGCCAGATCGCGGAAGCACTCGCCGAACTGCATCAAAACGGGTGGCTGCACGCCGATGTCAAACCCGGGAATATCCACCTGTCGGCCGCGGGCCACGCCACGCTGATCGACTTGGGATTCGCCCTCAAACTCAACAGCTCCGAATCCGCCGCGGGCGGGACGCTGCGAGGGTCACCGACTTATACCGCGCCGGAAATGATCAGTTCGTCGGTGGCGGTGGACTCCTATTGCGACGTTTACAGTCTGGGCGTGACCCTCTACGAACTCCTTACCGGCTCCCCCCCCTTCGCGCAGACCGAGCCGGGGCCTTTGATGTTGGCCCATATGCAGCGCGCGGTTCCGAATCCTCGTCTGGCCCGCCCGATGCTGCAGCGAGAGATCTGGGATTTGCTGCAAGACATGCTGGCCAAAGAACCGCTCCGCCGCCCCAGCGCGCCCGAATTGGTGGATCGTTTGGTCGACCTGGAAGTCGCGACTCTGGATGAACGCGTGGCGTCTTACAGCCCGTGACAAAAGGGGGCTCCCGCTCCTGAAACTCGCTGGACCGTCACGGGTGAAATCTTGCGCGAAATCCGAGCGCCTGAACGATAAAGTTGGACCGCATGGCTTCGGCTCATCGGGGTCGCGGCGCGCGAAATGCTCGACGGCCCGCTCGGTGGCATCGGCGACTCTGAAACCTGACACCTCACACCTACGCGGCCCAACCCTGTATGGTTCCGGCTCGTCCGGGTGATGTATCAGCCACTAACGCGAATACCTCGGAAAACGTGACCGTAGGCCAAAGCCCGAGATCAGGTGGTCGGAGGCCAGGCCGGGTTTTCGAGGCGACCGATGTCGCATACAGTGTGGTCGCTTGTGTTTACCCTAACGTTGCAAACAGTATATGTAGGACGGGTCTCCAGGCCCGTCTTTTCAAGTACGAAATCGTACTTGATCTGGTGTCCGCGGATCTCACG
>JBNJEM010000142.1:0-13602 GCA_051745935.1 Planctomycetota bacterium | reverse complement strand
CAACTAGCCCGGCCTCGCTCCGCTCGGCCACGACCAACCAAGAATCCACGCGACTGGTTTTGAGTGCCTTTCGGCCGGGATTCAAACAGCTAGAACAGTGTCTGTGTAGCCATATGCGGTACAAGAATCGCCCGAGGCCGCCCCATGATGCGCTTGTCTCATGGATGAACAAGACCGATCAGCTCCCGCCATCGCCCACAACCTCCGTCTCCCGCCCCGGAAAAGAATGAGGCCACTTCCGAAAACGTTGCGTCAGATGGCCGAAGTGTCAGGTTAGAACAAAGGCGTGGTAGGGGGCGGGCCGTGCCAGCAATCTTACTGAACGGCCGAGAGAGAATGAGAACAAGAACCGTCGCGGCCACCGATACCAAACGCGTCGGCTCTCCATAGCGGCCCACACCCGCCTACTAGGCGCTTTCCGCGAAGGTGTGATAGGATAGGGGGTCAGACAAGCGAATTGCGGGCACGGAGGAAAGTGATTGTGCCCTATGAAACTTCTTCACACCGCCGATTGGCATCTGGCCGATCGCCTCAAGCAAATCGATCGCACGGTGGATTTGCGGCGTAACGTGGAGCGGATTGCTGGCTACTGTGACCAGGAGTCCGTGGATGTGTTGGTGATCGCGGGGGATCTGTTCAGCGATTCGGCCAGACCGGACGCGCTCCAGGATTCGCTGGCGCATTTGAGCCGCACGTTTCGGCCGTTTCTGTTGCGCGGCGGTACAATCGTGGCGATCGCCGGGAACCACGACCGGGACATTTACTGTGAAACATTACGGCGGGCATTCCAACTGGCCGCACCGAACGTGGCGCGGCCTGGCGACACGCTTCCCGCCGGCCGCTTTTACCTGATCAATAAACCGGTCCACTTTCGACTCCGGGATCGCCGGCAACAGGCCGTGTCGTTTGTGTGCATGCCCTATCCGACCACCGCCCGTTACTTGCAGGGCTCTTCAGCCAGCGGATACACGGGGTTCGACGAGCGGTCACGCCTGCTGCGGCGAGCATTTCTCGAGCGGCTTCGATCTCTGTATCGGCAGCTTGGCGGGCATCAACCCAGCGTGTTAGTCGCTCACGTCAACACCGTGCCGCACGGCCGGGAACGGCTGTTTCGCTGTGGCGCCGAGGAGGACATTGTGGTGGATGATCCGGCGGTGACCACGGGCTGGAGTTACGTGGCATTGGGGCATCTACACGGTCCGGGCACGGTAAACGGGCTCTCCCACGCGCGTTATTCCGGAAGCATTGAACGGTTGAGTATCGCCGAAAAGGAGCAAAAGAAGGGCGTCGTCCTCGTTTCGCTTGCCGAAGAGAGCGGCCGATTGCGAACCCGCTTTTTGCCCCTTCCGGCCACGCCCTTTTACGACATTTGCATTAGCGATCCGCGGCGGGAATTGCCACTGCTGCGAACGCGTTACCCTGAAGCGAGCACGGCTTTGGTCCGGTGTCACATTCGCTGCCGCCACGGTGAAGACAACCTCTACGAGATCCTCTCCGAGATCTCGAGAATATTTCCCCGGTGCTATGAGCGGTCGTGGAGTGAGCGGCGGACTTCGGGAAGCGGCGGTCGCGGCGGCGTGCCGTTCAGGGGATCTCGGGAGGCTGGCGACGATCTGCCGCGGGGGCGAAACGGGGCGGACGCGACCGATGAGGACACATGGCCCGACGCGGGTCAGTCGTTGCGGCAGCTCGTCATCGACTACCTTTCCGATCAGCTTGCCGACGACGCCGACCGCGAGGCGTTGCTTTCCCTTGCCCAGCAGCTCGTGGAGGAGTTCGATTGATACCGGTACGAATTCACTTGTCGGGATTCCTCTGTTATCGAGAGCCGCGGGAGGCGTGTTTCCGAGGGCGCACCCTCTGGATGCTTACCGGCCCCAACGGCAGCGGAAAATCGGCCTTGTTCGACGCGGTGACCTATGCCTTGTTCGGACAGCATCGTGGAGGTAAACAGAATGCTCGCGGGCTGATCCATCACGACCGCGACGATCTAGCCGTGGAATTTGATTTCAAAGTGGACAGGGAGCTCTTTCGAGCCCACCGCACCCTATCCCGTCAAGGCCGCTCCACCCGCCAGATCTTGTCCGCCCGCGAGGACGCGCCGAACACCCAGTGGACGCCAGTGCCCGGCACGGACACGGAACGCGGGTTTGCTCAATGGGTCAACGATCATGTCGCGCTCAGCTACGAAACCTTCACCACGTCCATACTCTTGCTACAAGGCAGGGCTGAGAGTCTGTTGCTGGCCACCCCGACGGAGCGACGCCGCTTACTATGCCAAATCGTGGGGCTTGATCGAATCGAGGAACTGGTGAAACGAGCGCGGAGTCATCTCGCGGAATCCGAGGGAGCGGCGAAGTCTTGCCGACAACAAACGCGGCAGCTTGCCGCCGTCGAGACCTCGCGGCTGGATCGGCTGCGGCACCTCGTCGCGGCTGCCCACGAACAAGTCATCCGGCACGCCGCCCGGGTGGAGCAGCTTTCCGAGACATTAGCGCACGCCACTCGCTATCACCAGTTGACGGCGGACATTGAACAGCTGCGTGTGGAGCTCGGCCGGCTCGAAGAGGAGCTGGAGATACGACAACGCCAGGAGGCAGAGCAGCTTGATCGAGCCGAGCTGGCCGCGCACCGTGACGCATTGAAGCATCTGTTGGATAGCCGCGAACGGGTTGACCAATGCCAGGCGGATATCGCCCGATTAGAAGCTCAGCATCGTACCGCTCAAGCGAGCTTGGAGCAACATGAGGCCGCCGCGCGGGAGGTGGCGCGGTCGATCGCCACGATTCGAGAAGAATTGGCGGGGCTCGTGGATCATGAAAGGACAGTTTCCCAGGAACATGCTGAATGGAGTTCAAGCTGCGCGACCGCGCATCGCTTTGCGGAGAGCCGGGACAATTTGCAGCGGAATCAGAGTGCTCGGAAGCGTCTCGAATCGCGGCTCCAAGAGGCGAATCAACAGCTCGCGGCCCTCCGGGAAACAGGGCCTGAGAATGAGCAGGTTGTCGCGGCGCGAAACGCCGCCTGGAAAGCCGCCGAGGATGTCGCCCACGGCGAGGCGCTGGTGAATCAGACGCGGCAGCGGTTGGAACGATTCCAGAGCGTTCGCGGTGAGCGGTACTGTCCGTATTGCCTACAGCCGCTCGATCAATCACACCACGAACACGAGTATCGGAGGCTGGCGGAGGACGTACATCGGAACGAAACGTGGCTTGAGCGAGCCCGTGCGGAGCGCGCCGAGGCCGCTGAACGCGAATCAGCGTTGCGAGAAAAGAGCAATCGGCACCAACGGGAAAACGCGGAGTTAAGCCGGCGAATACAGGAGATGTCGGCCGAAGTGCATGGTCTCCGGTTGGTGGAACGTGAGTTAACGGAACAGTGTGATCGCGCCTGGAAGGAACTTCCCCGGAAGTTTCGGGCCAACCTCTTTGGTAACGATCCGGACGCCTGGGCCGCCACCACCGTTCCCCGGGCCGAAGAACTGAGTCGGATGCAACAGCAGACCGATCGTTTCGCTCGGGAATTGAAGCAGTCGGCTGAAAAACGACGCGACCTGCGAAACTCGCTTGATGAACACGAGAAAAAGGAACAGCAGGTGGCGGCCAGCCGGCGGACATGCGCGCACGCGTTGGAAGTGTGCAGGGAGCAACTGGCGCGGGAAAAAGGGCAGCTGGCCGGCTATTTGACGCTTCACGCGTCCGCTCGGTCGGCAGTGCCATGCCAATGGCGCGAGCTCCGACGTGATGATTTGGAAGACGTGATCGCGAGCATGCCTGTTCAGCCCCAGATGGAGTGGGGGCCGTCGGAATGCGACGCGGGTTGCAAGAACAGTGCGGCCGACGTGGAACGGACGGCGCGAGAGCATCGATCACTGCAAGCAAAAAGGGATGTATTGATTGAGGAGCGTGCTCGGTTATCCGCCACCGCGGCGCCCGATCCGGAAGCAATAGGAGAAGAGTTGCGTGCCGCTCGCCACTCGCTCCAGCAAGCGGAGGAGGAAGTCGCCGCGCGGCAATCGGAGCTGTTAGCCGCGGAAGAGCGTAACAAATCGCATCAGATGGCCAAGGAACGCTGGCACGCCGCGCAACGAGATTGCCGGCTATGGAAGCGCGTCATCAAGCTGCTGGGAGCGGACGGCTTGCAGCACGCACTACTGGAGAATGCCCAGCGAGCGATTGTGCAATACGCCAATACCATTCTCGATCGGATCTCCGGCGGTCAGCTCCATGTCGAATCCTCCCAGCCCGCTAGAGGGCGGTCCCGGCCGGGGAAAGTGTTGGACCTGGTCGCCCACATGCCGGGCGCGCCTGCCCAGAAGCAGGACGTGGCGTTTCTCAGTGGGAGTCAGAAGTTTCGCGTGGCCGTAGCGCTTTCGTTGGCGATCGGGCAGTTTGCCAGCAACACGCGCCGGCCCGTGCAAGCAGTGATTATCGACGAGGGGTTTGGTTGCCTGGACAGCATGAACCGGCACGTGATGATCCAGGAACTCCAGAACCTCCGCGATCACTTGCAGCGCATTCTGCTGGTTTCGCACCAGGATGAGTTCGCCAACGCCTTTCCCGACGGATACCGCTGCGAATTGGTCGACGGCGCGACACGGCTTGTCCCCTTTCCCTCGTGAAAGGCGCACGGCCTATTGTGGGTCGGTTTCCATATCGAGGCGTCGCATCTTGCGATAGAGGTTGGCGCGGTGCAGTCCGAGTCGCTCCGCGGCGCTGGTCATATTGCCGTGGGCGCGTTGAATTTGCTTCTGGATGAATTGAATCTGAAACTGGCGAGTGGCGTCGGCCAGTGAGGTATCGGCGGGCAACCAGGCGGTATCGCTTTGCTGGGGCGAGGCAATGAAGGGCAACTCATCAGGCCCCACGCTGTCCCCGCTGGAGAGATAAGCGATCCGCTCCATGAGATTTCGGAGTTCACGAACATTACCGGGCCAGGAGTGTCCCAAGAGCCGTTTTCGGGCGGCGGCGGTCAATCGGGGCGGTTTTCGGCGTGCCTGCCGGCAATACGTGTCGAGGAACCGTTCGGCCAACAAGAGGATGTCGTCGCCGCGATCACGCAACGGCGGGAGGTTTAATGTAACCACGTTGAGCCGAAAGTAGAGATCTTGGCGAAATTTCTTCTGGTTGACCAGTTCGGCCAGGTCTTGGTTCGTGGCGGCCACGATGCGAGCATTGGTGTGGACGGGAATTGAGCCGCCTACGCGGACCACTAATTTCTCTTCCAGTACCCGTAGCAATTTGGCCTGTCCGCCCGGACTCATGTCGCCAATTTCATCCAAGAACAGGGTGCCGCCATCCGCCAACTCGAACTTGCCGGCGCGGGTTTCATGGGCGTCCGTGAATGCCCCTTTTTCATGACCAAACAGTTCGCTTTCCAGGAGTGTCTCCGTCAAGGCGGCGCAATTGACCGCGATAAACGGTTCGTTCCGGCGCGGGCTTAGGTAGTGAATGCATCGGGCCGCGATCTCCTTGCCGGTGCCGTTTTCGCCCAGGATCAGTATGGCGAGCTCCGTGTGGGCCACGCGGGTGATGGTGGCACGCAAGGCTTCCATGGCCGGACATTCGCCCACCAGTTCCACCCCAACCGCGGCTTCGTCTGCCATCTGGTTGCGGGACCGCAGCAGTTTTTCGTACTGTTGGGTGCTTTCCAACGCCACGGCCGCGTGCGTGGCCAGCTCGGTTGCCGCCAGCTCATCCTCGTCGGTGAAATCTCCCGCGATTTTGTTGATTAACTCAAATGCCCCAAACAGCCTGCCATCCCGGCCTCGCAAGGGGACACAGAGGAGTGTGCGGGTTTGAAAACCGAGTTGCTGGTCCACGCGACGGTCAATCCGTTGTTGGCCCGCGTCAAGATCCACGCGGTGTGGCCGGCCACTTTGAATGACCTGTCCCACGACGCCCGCATCGTCGGAAAGCCGCAGTTCATCGCCGTCTATCCCCAGGGCCGGGCGCCCGATCAACGTCTTCGTTTCGCGATCCCACAAAAAGACACTGGCCCGTTCCGCCCCAAGCAGCCGCGTGGCGGCCTCGGCGATCTGTTCCAGCAGCTTGCCGGTTTCCAGGGTTTGCCCCCACTGGACCAGGATGTCGAGGAGGGCTTCGAGCCGCTCGATCCGTCGCCGCTGTCGCTCCTGCCGCGCCGTGGCAGTCCACGCGGCCGCGATCCACCCGGCCAACAGAGCGGCGGATGGTTGCCGGGACGACACGCCGTGTCCAGCCGCTTTGGCTCTTTTGAGTGCCAACAGATGCGCCGCTCCACATTCCACCGGCAGTGGAGCCACCTCCCATGGCCCTTCGCTGCACGGTTTCTCCATCTCCAGCGCGTGTGAGAATAGCTCGTAGGGTAACCGGCTGGCGGCACCGCACCGGGCCACGTATCGATACTCCCCCGCCTCGAATCGGACCACCGCCGCGAAGGCTATCTCCCGCGGCGCGCAACACTCCCCGAGCACTGTTTGCAACAGCGTTTCCCGGTCTTGGCCCTCGGCCACGCCCCGCACCAGTTGACTGGCAACCTCATGGAAATGCTCTGACACCGGTCCCTACCCGTATTTCCGTACCTGTTGATCAGGCAGCTACGCCGCCGCGTGGCATAAACTTCTTCCCAGAGGCTCTGCAGTGGCTCTGGACAGCCGCAACAAATCCTGGTTACCGCTTCCAAAGCTCGCTGGGTGACGGGAAACGTGAAACGGGCCGGCCAGGCACGCTCACGGACTTTCCCGCTCTGCCTTTCCTCGCTGGCTTCGGCGGCACTTGGGGGGCGTCCCTGCTTCCTCTTCGCTACAGTGTCCTCCGCGCAACAATGACGACAGTCTTTGTTCGAACTGTAATCATTATGATCCTTGAGTCTACCACCATTTGATAGCGCTGGCAAAGGGGGAGCCCGTCATCGCGTGCTCCGTTGGCTTGGCGGCTGGCGGATTGACGCGAGCATCTTGACTTCTGGTGTGTTTGGTTGGCGACTTTGTCACCCTGTGTTAGGATGCAGTGATGTGGGAGAAGTCAAGCATGCCAAGTATCAAGTGTACGTGCGGAACGCAGGTTGCGGTACGGGAGGGGCAAGCCGGTACGGTTGTCCGGTGTCGTTGTGGCTTGGAGCTAACAGTACCAGACGTGTATGTGCTGCGCCGGCGGAGTGAAAACGGCCAGCCGGCGAGGGCTGGGGCGGTGGAAGAACAGGGGGGGGAAGTCGAGGTTGGGAAAACGTTGTGCGAGCGCCGCCTGCTCGTGTTTCTCACTGACCGGCGCAGGTTGCAGAATCGGATTAGTTTTGACGCGGCGAGCCACTATGTGATGGCCTGTGAGCGATTGCTGGATACGTATTTTTCTCTGACTGAACACCAGTGGGACGTGGATCTTCAGGTTTCCGTGGCGTTGTTGTCGGATGGCGGCACGTTGGTGGATATTCAAGCTCAACCCGCGGTGTTTCCGGATCAGGCGGCGGAGGAATTGGCCGGGAGGTTACGGGAGTTGCCGAGCCCGCCGGTGAGGGGAGGGCCCGTCGCGTTTGCGATCCGCAGACCCGTATGCGGCGGCGCGCCGGTTGATTGTGAGTTCGACATCCCGTTTCCGGGTTTGCTTCAGCAGGGAGGGGATCTTGATCAGGTCTTGTTGGAAGTTGACGGGCTTGGTTCGAAGGACGCCGGCCAGGGGGCGCGGCGCACGTGGCTGACGCGACTCTGGTCCTGGTTGCGCGGGGTATATTTCAGGCGGTTGGATTTTTCCGGGTGGAACGCTGCCCGACGCAAGCCGGCCTCCCGTTGGTCGGACTCGCGACGGAGAAAGTCATTCGCGACCGGTATATTTCGCTGCTTGAAGTGGAAGAGGTCGGGGAGGGAGTTGGATGAGCGGCGGAACCTGTGTCACGCGGAGGATCCGGAGATTGACGCGGCCATCGCATCGAACTCGGTGGCACGAATGGAGGCGTGTTTGGAACGTAACCCTCATGTTGTGCGGCTGCGCGAGAGTTTGGGGGCGGTGCTGTTGAAGGAGGGGAAGTACCCGGAGGCGGTGGCGGCGTACACGAAACTTCTGCGGTTGGATCCTAATAATTTGGCTGCCTACCGCTGCCGGGGCCGAGCGAACTGTCTGGCCGGGTCAATGCAACAAGGCTTGGCTGACTATACCAGGGCGATTGAAGGAGACCCGGACGATGCGGAGAGCCGTGCCGCTCGGGGGATGTTGTATTTGGAGCTTGAAGCGTGGGATGCGGCGGAAGCGGATTTGAGTGCCGCGATTGAGCGAGATACGATCCAGCCGCAACTGTACGTGGAACGAGCCCGGGTTCACTATATCCAACAGAAGACCACCGAGGCGCGGGAGGATCTGCGGCGGGCATTGCAGCTCGATCCGCATTGCGCCGAGGCCTACGTGCTGAGCGGCTGGATATGCCAGCACATGCCCGACGCCACCCTGCAGGATATCGTGGAAGCGGCAAGGCATTATTCGCGGGCGCTTGAGGCAGACCCGGACAACGTGATGTGTCGGGTTCAGCGGGCCGAGACGTACGCCAGTCAAAGCAAGTACGCTTTGGCGATCGCCGACTGCGATGCCGTTCTCGAGATGGCGCCGGAGAACGCGATGGCTTACGGGTTGCGCGGGTATGCGCATCAGCAACTGGAGAATATGTCCACAGCCGTCGCTGATTGCACGAAAGCCATCGAGCTGGGGCTGGAATCGGCGGCGGTGCACGTCAGCCGCGCGGTGGCCTACACGACCGATGGGGAGGTGGATCGGGCCTTGGCCGACTGCGACGCGGCCATTCAGCTTGCCCCCGACTACGCCCCCGCTTTCAATTACCGCGGCATGCTGCGTTTGGCGGAGGGCGACATGGAAGCGGCCATGCAGGATTTCGCGGAAGCCAGCCGGCTGGAACCGAGTTGGGCGGCTCCTCGCGAATACCGAGCCAACGCCCATCGCATGCAATCTCAGTTCGAACAAGCCATCGATGATTACACGGATACCATTGAATTGGAGCCCGACAACGCCACGGCTTATATCGGCCGGGCCTTGGCCTGGATGGAACAGCAAGAATTCGACAACGCGTGGCGAGACCTAACCCGGGCGCTGCGGATCGACGAGAAATGCGTCCCGGCCTACTTTCACCGGGCCGAGCTTTTCATGCGCCGCGAACAGTTTGAAGACGCGCTGAACGATCTCCACCAGGCCATTGAACTCGACGCCGATTTCGCCGCCGCCTACCACGCCCGCGCGCAGATGTATCTGCATCTGGATCGCAATGAGGAAGCCGTTCGTGATTTCAGTAAACTCATCGACCTTCATCCGTCCTGGCCCGGAGGGTATGTGGGGCGAGCGAATGCCTGGATCCGCCTCGGAAAAAGCGATAAGGCCTCCGCCGACTATCGAGAGGCCGCGAACCTCGATCCCGGCTCGACCGAAGACCTCATGGTGCATCGCCTGGTCGTCGAAGCCCACCACCTGCATGATCAGGAAGATTATGAGGCGGCGGTCGCGAAGGCGACCGAGGCCGTCGATTTGGATGAACACAGCCTGCCGGCCTTGGTAACGCGAGCGGCTAATTACTGGTACGCGGAACATTTCGTGGAAGCCGTCGAGGACTACTCGCAAGTTCTAGAACTGGATCCGGACGCCGTGATGGCCTACGTCGGAAGAGGGCAGGCATACGCGGAACTCGGTGAATACGAGCTGGCACTCGATGATCTCAACAAGGCCGTCGAAATGCAACGGGACGGCGAGTCGGGATCCGGCCTGGCTTACGCGTTGAATGGTCGCGCGCTCGCCGCCGCTGGTCTGCGGCGATTTGACGAGGCCCGGCGCGACTTCCAGGAATCGATCCGACTGCGGCCGAATAACGCGTGGACTCACTACAACCAGGGGCTTCTCTACCGTATGCTTAATGATTTGCCTCGGGCCGCCGAATCATTTCGTCAGGCCTTGGAACTGGAAGAGCCCCAGCTGAATAAGCGGAAACGGAAACGGGCCGAAGCCTTTCTCCAGCAGTACGGCCAGTAGAGTGCCCCCCGGAGCTTTTACAGCCCGTGGCCAAACATCATTCACTCCGCCAGGGCGACTTTGGCGGCACGCCTCATGTGCGAAATTCTCCCGAAAACCGCGGAACCACTGGGTGATTTGGGGGTTGAATACCGTGGTTTCCGGATGTTCTGGAAACTTCCACTCAGCCGCCGAGTACCAATTGGTACTCGGCGGTGTTTGCGCGCTGGATAGACCCGCTATTACTGGTTGGCCGGATTACTGGTTGACCCGGGTCACATAGGCGTAATAGGCGCCCAGCTCTTCCCCGTCGGCGGTGTGGAACGTGGCTTTCAGGTTCGACACGCCTTCCTCCAGACGCAGGTTGAAGCGTACGTCTTGACTGCCGGCCGCCACTTTCTTCTCGGCGGTTTTCCCGTTGATGGTGATCGAGGCGCGGACAATGCGCAGCGGCTTGCCGGGTTCCGTTCTCCAGGCCCGGACGCCTGGCACGTCGGAGGCTGGTGGCAGGGAAGCATCGATGGCCGCGCCGGTCTCGCGGGGCCAGCGCCGCAAGCGAATCTCGTATTGACCATCGGCCACGACCTTGACTTTCCAGGGCCCCGTGGCGTCGGGCCGCGCAACGGCCTTGCGTATTGCCGACTGGTTCCAAGGTGTCATGCGTGGCGCCAGCCAGTCATGGCACGTCAATGTGGCGGGATTCTCGGCCGGGTGCCCGAGGTGGATTGGGCAGTCCCGCGAGAATGTTGGCTCGAGCTCCTCCCACCACGCCTCGTAAAAGTTCCGTAGCCGCTTGACCACCCGGGGATGCTCCGCCGCCACGTTGTTTTTCTGAGCCGGATCCGCGTTGATGTCGTACAGTTGATTCTGGTTGACCAGTCGCCAGCGCTCGGTCATGACCGCGCTCTTTCTCCATTTAATCGGATGCAAGACGCGCTGCGAGTCAGTCACCAGAATGCGATCCGGCCAGGTTCCATCGGAGCGTGAAGCCTGGTTATAAAGCAAGGGGCGAATGCTGCGTCCGTCGAAACGTACGTCGGCGGGCGAGTCGAGGTGGCAGAGGTCGATCAGGGTCGGCAGAATGTCGACATGAGCGGTGAGTTCAGTGACGTCTTGCCCGCCGTTGAGCTTACCGTCCGGCCAATAGATGAAGAAGGGGACGCGGTGTCCGCCGTCATACTCGCTGCCTTTCTTGCCCCGCATGCCGGAATTAAACACCCTGTTACCCGCCGCCGTGCCATTGTCGGTGGTGAATATGAAAATGGTGTTTTGTTCCAATCCCTCCGCCTTGAGCATTGATCGTAACTTCCCCACGTTTTCATCGATGTTGGCGATCATGCCCAGGAAGTTCGCGACCTGCGTCCCCAAATCCTGATAAGGTTCGCTGCACGAGGGTGGCGCGTGCATGGGACCGTGGGGGGCGTTCGTGGCAATGTACGCGAAGAACGGTTTTCCCGCCTTTTTCTGTTCCCGGATGAATTCCTTGGCGTAATCGAACCACACGTCCGTGCAGAATCCCTCCGTGGCTGTCGGCTCTCCGTCCAAAAAGTACGTGTCATCAAAGTAGGCGTTGTTCCAATAGTCGGGGGTCTGCCCCACGCCCCCACCGCCATGCCGCATGACATGTTGAAAGCCGCGATCCTCCGCGCGGTAAGGCACGTTGTCCCCCAAGTGCCATTTGCCAAACATGCCGGTGGCATAACCCGACTCGGCGAATACGTCCCCCATGGTGACCTCGTCGGCGCGCAACAAGGACCGTCCCAGGATCGTGTGCCACACTCCCGTTCGGTTCGTCCAATGTCCGGTCATCAGCGCGCTGCGCGTGGGCGAACAGGTCGGTGATACGTGATAGTCCGTTAAACGCACGGATTCCGCGTGAAGTTGATCCAGACATGGCGTCTTCAAGACGGGATTCCCGTGACAACTCAGGTCACCGTACCCCTGATCATCGGTAATCACCAGCACGACATTGGGAGGTGACTGGGCCCAGGAACGCGAGGCAACCGTGAGGGCCGCGACCGCGATGAGAACAATAACAAAACGTTGCATGGCAAGGTGCTTCCCGAGACGGTCCGAGAACCGCCTGCAAATGAGACAAAGCGCGTCAAGTTAGTCGTCCGATTGTTTTTTCCGCCGCCGTTCGGCGATCCAGCCCGCTGTTTCTCCGTTTGGGTTTTCACCAACGCCGATAATCACGGCCCCGTCATCTGAAATCCCACAGGCTTTCCGCAATCGCCACCGCCGTGCCAGCCCTTGCTGTTGCAGGAGCTGGTTGAGTGATTGCATTTTCGTTTCGGGACGCCAAATGAACGCCTCGGAACCCGTCTCGCTCGTGGCCATCCCCACGATTGCATTGCCGTCGGCCGATATTCCGTTTGCTTTGCTGCGAAATACACCGCCTGGCAGGTCGCCTAATCCCACCATACCGGTTTCCTGGGTCCAGCGAAACGCTTCGATGCCTTGTTCCGAGAACGAATCACCGGCGACGACCTTGCCATCAGCGGAAACGGCGAATGCTCGGCTGGCAAACCGCTGTCCCGGAAGATCGCCAAGTCCCCGCATCCTGTTGGCAGCCCAAGCGAACGCTTCAGTACCGTCTTCCGAATGGCCGTGGCCAACGATTGTCTTGCCGTCCCGTGAAATGGCGAGCGCCGCGCTTTCCTTTTTCCCGCCCGGCAGGTCTCCGATCGCCTCCATCTTTCCCGCGGTCCATCGGAACGCCATCTCTTCGACCAGCGAACTGCTCTTGCCCACGATCACCGTTCCATCCGCCGATACGCCCCACGCCACGCTTTCATCGTGCCCCGGCAGCACTCCCAGGGAGACCATGCCCTCCGAGCGGCTCCAACGGAACGCTCGTTTGCCCTCGGCCGTTTGGCTCACCCCCACCACGACATCTCCTCCCAAGGACACTGCCTTGGCGGAACTGTAGACGTTTTCACTGCTCAGCGTACCGAGATTCGTCCTGGAGTCCGGTTTGGTCCATAGAAGCGCTTCGGTCCCGGTTGTAACTCCCAACCCAGCCGTGGCCAAACTGTCGCCGACAACATGGCGGCCATCGCTGGAGACGCCCAACGCTTGACTGGTCTTCCCGAACCCATCACTGGTACCGCCGAGGTTCCCCAACGCGTAAAACTGCCACTCGGCGGCCGACAGCGGATCCGCGAACAACCACGCTACCAGCAGTAGCAGCCAAAACATCCGTCTGGCGCTGTCCCGGGGGACGGGCAATGGAATTCGGCAACCGTGACCGCGTGGCCCTCTTCCACCGCTGCCGCCGCGAATGCCTTGACACATTCGTGTGATCTCTGATCGCGTACAGTGCATCTTGTAATTCATGTCCACCATATTATGCCACGGAATGGCTTTTGAACGACATTCCAAACAATGCTCGGCACCTCACCGATCCAGCCGAAGCGCGCGCCGCGGAAAACGATCAACCCTTGCGAGGCAAAACGGCACCGGCGCCCACGGAATCAGTGTAACTTCTTAGCGAATTGAAGTAAGGCTCTTCCAGGCAATGAGGGTCGGACAACGGCCCTGTGGAGCGCGCAGGCCGCCGTCCGCCGTCATGGATCCTTGCCGGTCCAACGCGCGGGCGAGCGGACTCTGGCCTTGCGGTTAAACA
>JBNJEM010000141.1:0-13648 GCA_051745935.1 Planctomycetota bacterium | reverse complement strand
GCGCTCACGCCCAGCATGCTCGCACCGTGCGCGCATGTTACGCCCCAAGACTCTAACGAGGTAGGACCTCGAACCAATGCGAGCTACCGCTCGAACCGTCTTAGCCCGCTCCCGTTGGTCGCTAGAACTTGACTCAAAATAAACGACGTTCTTCGCATAAGCAGACTAACTCAGGTTGCCCAATGCCCAAGAAGAGATTAGAACACATCACATATAGGCTACGGATAACAGGGACTGTGAAAGAGAAAAGGAGTGCGATCCAATGACCGGTAACACAGCGTCAATTATCGAGCGGTTGTGCCAAGCGGAGCGTCCTCATCGGTTGCGGGACTGGGAGAAAAAGGATGATTACTACGTCGAGACGTGCCGCGTGTCAAGGGAGGATGCGTCCCCCCTCATCTATATCGCGAGCAAATGGCTTGACACGGATTGGGAAATGAATAATTCCGCGAGGTGTGAAGGCCGCCATGACGTCTACTGGCTGCCGGTCACGGCTTGGAGGACGCTGGCGGAGTTAAGGGCTAGCGAGTGCGTTGAACCGCTTCTTGACATGGTCTGCCACTTGGACGTGGAATACGATGACTGCTGCTCACTCGAGTTGCCGCACGTTTTCGGAAAAATCGGAAAACCTGCCATTGGTGCACTGGTTCACGTCGCTAGGGACGTGAACCAGCGAGACTTCGTTCGCTCCATCGCCACGGACGGGTTGTGGCGTGTAGCCGAGTATCACCCGGAAACTCGAGATGACGTTGTTCCTGTCCTGACCGAATTGATGACCAATGCCGCCGATAACAGTGTCGAATTCAATTCAACGTTGCTGGTTTCCTTGGTCGAGCTGGTAGCCGTTGAAGCCGCCGAAGCCATCGAGCGTGCCTTTGCGAACAACCTGATCGATGTCGGCATGATGGGGGACTGGGAAAAGGTGCGACGAAGGCTGGGAGTGGAAGGTCTCAAACTGGAAATGCCTGAACGCCCTTACAACTCCGTCGAACGGCTGCGCAGCGCAATGGGAATCGGCATTTTTTCCGAGGATCCCATCTTCGACCGCGGCGAGTGCATAGGCGATGCTGAGGAAGCGTATGTCGAACGAGCATGCACGCTGTTTTCGAAATCGAACGAGGCGAAACAGGTCATTGACCGCTTCGGGGGCTTGCCATGGGTTCAAATACTGCTTGAGTTTGGCACCCAGTATCGGGGCGAAATCGTCGATAACATGACGACTCTGAGTGTTGAAGAGTTCGTTTTCGGACATGTTCCACGTAAGGTGTCCGTTGAACCTGAAGCGGCGGCATCGCTGGTCTTTGAATTGGCCATGTTCTGGCGTTATGTCGATCGCGTATACGAATTACCTCAGGCGCGATCGATCGCCGAATGGCTGGAGGCGGATGAAATTGTCGAAACGTTAGAGACAGAGTTGTCTGAGCCCGCGAACTTTGGCATGGCCAAGTCGTTAGTCATGGCTGGGGAAGAAGCCGGCTACGACA
This sequence comes from Planctomycetota bacterium, assembly GCA_051745935.1. Classification (GTDB taxonomy): domain Bacteria; phylum Planctomycetota; class Planctomycetia; order Pirellulales; family Pirellulaceae; genus JBNJEM01. Next base: position 12,164 of record JBNJEM010000141.1, on the reverse strand, counting down.
TGACATCGAAAGAGGACGTAGACGCGTTTGTCAAACGGTATAATCAATCGTTGCAAGCTGGCGCCGCATCGCATCCTGACTCTGTTTCCACACCAGCGACGACGATTACCAGGCAAGAGAAGAAGGTGGGACGGAACGATCCATGTCCGTGTGGAAGTGGCAAGAAATTCAAGAAATGTTGCCGGCGGAAATAGAAACAGTGAATCGGACTTCACACAAGCCCCCATGATCGACAAACAAGCACGTCCACACCGGTCTACAACATCGAGTCGCGAAGCGGCGAAGTCGTTCAGCCGTCGAGATGGGTTGCGAATTTCGGGGCAAACCGCGGCGTTGACCACGTTCACGTCGACTTCCGTGTTGCAGGCCGCCGAAGTCGCGCGTACAGGGTTGGGGCTCGTCATCTACGTGCTGAGACTTCGGCGACAGGTGATGGCCTAGCCTGAAGGCCGCCGGAGGATTAGGTATGGTTGATTTAATCGGGAGAGACACATGAGAGCTTCACACTTGTCGATAACACCATCAGGGAGAATGATTCGCTACATGCTGCTGCTGTGTTTCATAGGGGGGGCCTGCTCCCACATAGCCGATGCGAACGACACGCCATGCGCCGAAGACTTGCAAACGATTAAAAAACGTCTTCGGGTCCGGCAACTTCAGGGTGTTGATCAGGGACTGCGTCGGCAGGCGAACCGCTATGCAAGGGATCTTGCCGAAGATGGTAGCTGGGCCGGCGTTGACTACGCCGACAAATCGCGTGCCCGTTGGAAGCCGTCGGAACATTTGAACAGACTCGTGGCGCTGGCTCGCGCCCAACAGAGCTGGGACGGTAGTTCCGGCGGCAATGGCAAACTCAAGCAGGCTGTTCTTGCGGCCTTTCGTCACTGGATAGAAAAGGATTACCAGAGCGATAACTGGTGGTGGAACATTATCTATACGCCGCGGCAGTTGGTGGATGTGATGGTGTTGATGGAAAACGCATTGCCCGCTGAGGATCTCCGAAAAGGTTTGGCAATAACTCGCCGAGCATGGCCGAAGTCGGACCGGCAATACATGACCGGGGCCAATTTGGTTTGGCGAGCTAAAACGGCCATTAAACAGGCCTGTCTGGAAGGCAATTGCCAGCTGTTGCACACTGCCGCCAGCGCCGTGGATGATACGGCGAAGATCAAATCTGGCGAGGGCATTCAGGCCGATTACAGCTTTCACCAGCACGGCCCTCAGCTCTACAGCGGAAGCTACGGCATGGCCTTCACCGGAGACTGGGCGGAGATGGCCAGTCTGCTGCGGAACACTCAATTCGCCTTTGACACCAAGCATGTCCGAAACTTCCGCGGTTATCTTCTGGATGGTCAACAATGGATGGTTCGAGACGGGCTGTTCGACTACAGCCCTTGCGGTCGGGCCGTTACGCGGAAAGGCGGTACCAGGCCGGATACACTGCGTGAAGCTGCTTTACACCTCGCGAAACTCGACACGCCGCGACACGAGGAGCTTGTCGCGCTCGCGCGGAAACTGGAGGACGGTTCTTTCGATCCCGGCGAAGGCCCCCGGGGCAATCGAAACTTCTGGCGGTCGGACTTCATGGTTCATCGCCGCAAGGCGTTTTATGCTTCGGTGAATGTGACGAGCACGCGGACACGAGGCGCCGAAGTCGTCAACCAGGAAGGCATCAAAAGCTACCACTTGGCCCATGGCTGTAACTACCTTCTCTTGCAGGCAGACGAGTACAAGTCCATATTTCCGGTGTGGGATTGGCAGCGAGTTCCCGGAGTGACATGCGAGCAGATAGATGGTTCGCTGCCGCGCCCTGGCGGGCTCGGTTCCACCGACTTCGCCGGTGGTGTCTCCGACGGTGAATACGGTGCGGCGGCGTTCATTTACCACGACCGGAAGAATCCGGGCCACGCAAAGGCGAAAAAAGCGTGGTTCTTCTTCGACAGCGAGTACGTCTGTCTAGGTGCTGGAATCCAGTGCGAGAGCGACAATCCCGTTTATACGTCGGTGAACCAATGCCTGTTGGATGGCGAGGTGCAGGTTGCGAATGATAACGGCATTGTGAACGTGGAGCAGGGCCAAACCGAGTCCGGAAACTTTCGGAAAGTAAAACACGACGGCGTGACGTATGTCTTTCCGAGGTCCCAAAAGGCTTTTCTCAGTACCCAAACGCAATCGGGAAGCTGGTGGGAGATCAACCATCCCTCGCCAAAGGAACCGGTGACCTTGCCCGTGTTCAGCCTTTGGATAGATCACGGCGAGAAGCCCGAAGCCGCGTCGTACTGTTATCTGGTAATGATCGGTGCGAAATGGAAGGAGTCTTCCACGTCCGCAAAAGACCTTCCCGTTCAAATCATTGATAACGATCCGTCGCTGCAGGCTGTATACCACCGTGACTTGAACACAGCTCAGATCGTTTTCTACGAACCGGGCAGGGTACAGTTGCCCGACGGAGTCGAATGGACGCTGAATCAACCTGGCATGCTCATGTTGCGTGATGTACCCGGCGGCGTGCAACTGTGCGTGTCGAGTCCGGAACACAGGTCAGGGACCGTGAAAATCACGTGTAACCGAGAGCTTTCCGGTTCCAATTGCGCATGGAACGCCAGTGAGGGTGTTACCGAAGTCATCATTGATCTCCCGGACGGCCTGCACGCTGGCGAGAGTGTCGTAAAGGTGCTCGAAGAGGCGGACTGAGCTCACCGAAGGATGGCGTGGTGAAGACGACGCACACGCGATTCGTTGCCGCAAACAACCGAGAATATGACTTCGTTTAACCACGAGGCCAGAGTCCGCTCGGCCACGTGTGGGAACCGGCACCGTCGTACATAAAGTCATTCGTTTCGATATCGCTTGGCGAGTTCCGTGAAGTCAGGTAGTTCGTCCCGGGTGACCATATGCGGGTGGATGTACGTCTTCTTGACCCAGTCCTCGGGATTATGTTTTCCTCCCACCCACCAGGGCAGACAGTAGAGCCATTTGGGGCCTTCTTCGGCCATCAAATCCGGGTTGGGGATGGCGCCCGATTCGCTGAGAGCGAGCATTTTGTCTGGTGAGACCTGCCGCATGATGCGAAAGGCCTTGGGGTAGGCCGTTTCTTGATACGGGTCCCAGCCGTAATAATCGTTGGCGTAAATATCGATGCCAGAAATGTCAACGTACTCCGGCCCCGGATAGAATCGCTTGCGAACGTCAATTTGCTCCACGTCTCGTCCCCGAGGAGGTTTCAATCCCGCGTTGTATACCCAGATCAAATTGTGCAGTTCCCGTTCCTTGACGTAGTAATCGAACATGAGCCGCCAGAGTGCCGCCGTGTTCGCCCCGTCCTCTTTGTCGGTCCACCAAAACCATCCGCCATCGATTTCGTGCAGCGGCCGCCACAGCACAGGCACGCCGGCGTCCCGAAGCTTCTCCAGGTAGTCCCCCGTCTTTCTGAGGTCGCGCATGACCGCCTTGTGCTCCTCGGTACCCGGTGTCGTTCCCTTAGCCAGATCAAACTCGCCGCTGGGCGGATTCTTGCCGTGTTTTCCCACCCACGCTGTTCCGTTTGGTTTCATTGGGTGTTTCCAGTGGAATTGCATGGACGGAATACCACCGGCCTCCCACCATTCCCGGACTTGCTCGATGTAACGCTCGACCACCCTGGTGTAACTCTCGCCCCAGGTCGGACTGTTCCAACCGCTAATGTCAACGGCCACGATCGCTGGGTATTTGCCGGTGAGCTCGTGTACCTGGGCCGCGTTTTTTGTTCCGCTTATCCCAGTGAGCGTTCGCTCCCCATATGCGGACTCCAAATAGTCCAGCACCGCCCGTGCTTCCGGCATCAAGTCCGGATCCGCTGGCTCGAGAGCCCGAGTTTGCACGTTGAAGGTCAACAGAATGGCACACGTGATCAGTAAGATACCACGAACCATGGCGTTCTCCTCGGAAAGCGGCAGAAAACCGGATAGTAACATGCTGCGGACAACCGCGAATGACATCAGCATACCACGAACAGGAGCGAACGTCATGTGGTGGTCATGGCTGGTTGTGACCTCGCCAGTAAATATGTGGACGCCTGTACAGTACTTGCATGCAAAGACGGGTTGGAAGCCTCAATAGCGTCGAACCGTGAGAACTACGCGGCAGACACCGAATATGTATCGCTGGTACGACAGGTGTGCGAACCCGTCGACGGGACATTCTCGACGGGCTCGGAGACCCGTCGCACATGGTTTGACAGCAATGGATGAGCGGTGGCTGAGCGCCTGGAGCGCTACAAACGCGGCGAGATTGACTACGAAGAGTTGGTCAAGGCGACGAATTGGTCTGAGCGCTGGGACAACTATCAGCAATATCGAAACATCGTGGAAACCGCCCGAGAATTGGAAATCCCCATCGTCGCCTTGAATGCCCGGGCCGAAACGATTCGTCAGGTTGCGCGAAAAGGTGGAGTCGATCAACGTGACGCGCAAGCCAGCGAAGCGGGCATTCCCGGTACAATGCATACACTGAAGGCGTTATACAAAACAAACTTTTGTGTAGAATGCGTGGGTAGGCCAACGGTGAAACGCCCTCGCATAAATGCGGTGGCATCGGCACTTTGAGTAAACAAGAAAGCGTTTATGCGGTGGGAACATCACCAGTAAACTGCACACGCCACCCAAAACGAACAAAAGTCCCTGGTTCACGCGGCTGACGCGTCACCATCAAGCCGGATTTTTCCGCTGTTCGCAGGGATGCACAAACGTGGGGCTTGCGAAATGCGAAAGCTGTTGCTAAGGCGGCAGCGCCGCCAACCAAATAGGGACACCGCACAGGGATGGGGACGCTCCCGTTGGTCGCTCACGTCAAGGATGCGCGCACGGTGCGCGCATGTTACGGCCTAAGACTCTAAGCCGTTCCTTGGACGGCTGCAATGTTACAAGGAATCGTTCAATGGACCGATATTTCTGTAATGTTTCCACGGGCTCGCGTGTTTGCTTGCTACGATTGGCAGCCGGTTTAACTGTCCTGCTGTTGATACTCGGCGCGGAGATCCGGACTGTTCACGCCGGGTGGGGCGTGTTGTCGGACATGCATAACTATCATGAGTGTTTTGGTCTTGATCCGCAGGAAACCAACTATCCGAGTTCCGGCACCTCGCCGAAGTGGAAACTGCAAGGACCCTTTAAGGTCGTGATGATCAAGTCGAACGTACCTGGCAATGTTTATCACGAGGGCGAACAGCCGCGGTTTACGTTCCAGATTGAGAATCTGACGGATGCACCCTTGGCGGCCGAGGGAAAGATTGAAGTCATTCGCTATAGTCAAAGCGGCGTGCCGGGCGACCAGTGGTACCCGGAGCTGCGCCGGCTGGAGGTGGTCGGCTCTGTCCCACTGTCCGTGAACCTGGATCCCCAGGGTTGGCGTAACATCACGGCTCAACCGCCGATGGCTTCCACGAAGGGGGGATATGGGTTTGTCGTCGATTTGCAGGAGCACGGTCGACAATTCTTGACCAGTGCGGTGCGGACGTTCAAACCGCTCAATCAGCGGATTCAATATCCGAAGCAGTGTCTGGAACACATGCCGGCCGCGATCTTGGAGCGGCTGGGCATTCAAGCGGTTCGCTATGGCGTGAGCTTCATTACGAAAGAGGAGGAACCCCGCTACGATCGGCTCATGGAACGGGTGGAGCACGACCTGAAGGAAATGCATGAGCACAAGGTCACCTGCATCGCCGAGATCGGGGCCGGTACCAGGTTCCAACCGCTCGGACGTGGACGCCCCCACCTGGACGAAAACGCCGTGATGCGTCGCGGCAAACAGGATCTCTGTTGGCTTCCGGAACGTGACGACGAGTACCAGAAGTTCGTTTACGAGTTGGCCTGCGAATATGGCTGGCCCAAGGGCCCGATAACCGGGTTTATGTTGTGGAACGAGCCGTGGGAGGGATTGAGTATTTCGGGTTGGGCCGCGGACATTCCCCGCTATCGCGAACTGTACAAGCGGATGGGAGACGCGGTTTTCCGTGCGCGTCGCGATGCGGATGTCGACGTGCTGGTCGGCGGGTGCGATTCATCGACCAATACCCTCGACAAACTATTCCCGGATGGCAGCGACGACTTCTTGCCGTATCTCGATTTCTGTTCAATCCATTATCAAGGTCTTCGCGCCCCGGTCCTCTATCCGGACTGGAACGATCGAACACATTACAAGGGACGCGTGCGGATTTGGGACACGGAATCGTGGACAGCAAACACGGACGATCGTTTTCTGGGAGTGGTGGCAACCAATCGGGCGGCTGGCTACGATCGCTCGCTGGGCAGTTTAAGCCGCAATGCGGTCTCCACGCTCAGTCACCATCGTGTGGGCGAGGAAATGATCCACACAAAGGATGGGGAACGCGAGATCGATCGCTTCATCGAGTCGCGGCCGCTGGCGGCCTCCTATGGGACGGTTCAGCATTTCATCGGCGAACGGGATTTCAAGGAGATCCTCTTTCGCAACGGACTGCCTTGGGTTTTCGTGTTCGACGGGCTCAACGATAACCCCGACGACGGCACGGTCGTGCTGGTGGGCGACATTGCGCCGCTTTTCGGCGGCAAAAAGACAACCGGCGTGCTGTTCGATACGGTTCGCAGCTTCGATGAACTTTCAGCGAAACGGGAACTGCGTAAAGAACTGGCTGATCTGCCTGAAGACGCGGTTGATAAACGGTCCGAATTGATCCGACAGATAGAATCTCCCATGCCGTTGACCGGCGTCACCATGGCGCTCGATCTGCCGGCAAGTTGCACGGTTTACGACCATTATGGCAATCCCATCGAGGCGGCCAAGAAGACGGTGACGCTCGCGCTCAACGAGCAGGCAGTTTTCCTGCGAGGGGATCCGACGGAGTCGGGCAGTTTTTCAGCGTTACTGAAAGCACTGCGAAAGGCGGAAATTGAGGGTCTTGAAACCCTGGAAACAGTTGCTTACGACATGACGGCTCCGATTGCGTCAAAACCGGTCTTCAGGTTGCGATTGACCAGTCAGCGCAACCACCCACTTGAAGGTCGCCTTCGGGTGCGATTGGGAGAATTAGAGATCGAATACCCGGAGCAACTTTCGTTTGAACCGCGGGAGCGAAAGTGGGTCGATGTGAAGGTTACCGGCGGCTCGGCGGTTCCCGCCAATATATACCCGCTGGAGCTCACGTTCGACGGGGGCCAGGATGGCATCGCTCGCCATAGCGAGTCAATGCGGGTGAACGTCATTGCTCGTCGTACAGTCGACGTTGACGGCAAGTTGGATGATTGGAAAGGAACGCTGCCACAGCTAATCCGTGTTGGTGGCCAAGGGGGTTCGGGCTTCGAGCAGGCCATGCTGTACCCATTTGAGAATTTCGAGTCGCGGCAGTCTGAAGGATCGGCGGTCGGCTACGTGGCGCACGACGAAGACTATTTCTATTTCGCCGCCAAGATCGCCGATGACACGCCGCAGGACGGCACCAAACGATTCGCAACCCGGGATCCCAATGACGACTTCTATCCCGAAACGTCTTACGAACCAGTCGATGGACGGGGGCGCCAGGTGGAGTTGGGGGAGCACGAGACGTTGCGCGAGCACCATTGGCCCGACGGAGTGAGGCGTTTCAGTTACCGCCGCTGGCCCGACATCCCCAGCAGCATGCCGCAGATCGCGCGGGACAATGTCTTGATCGGTTTTAATGCGATCCCGTTGGGCGAGGACGGTTGGGAAAGCCATTTGCCCGGCCGGATGCCGAAGTTCGTGTGGTACAAGACGACCGACTACGAGTTCGCGCTCAATAAGGTCGCGAAGGAATACGGCGGCGGGACTGAAATCTGGCGGCAGTGGCTGCCGGGAATGACCTACAAGCACTTTTATCCCCGGCAACCCAAATCGCCTCGAGAGGGGCCGGCTGAAGGCAAGCTCGAAGTGCGTTATGTATCGGGGACGCGGATCGTCGAGTGTGCGTTGCCGTGGAGCGAGATTCCACATGTCAAAAAACTGCGCGACGCTGGTGATCGCGTGAAATTCAGCTTTCGCGTGAATCATGAAACGCGAGGCCCGGCGATGGAACTTCCCCGCGGCCGCTCCGCCGCCGAAGGGATCAGTCCGAGCTTTCATCCCAATTGGGTGTCCCACTGGCCGAACGAGCTCGAATTCGCTTTTGAATAGAGCGGTCTCGTTTTGATGCCTGATAATTATAATAATACGCAGTGTCTGATGAACACTTGAATATCAGCGTTCATTAGCGGTTCCGTTGCTCCCTGGCCATGAACGGTTACGCCAAAGGCGGGTAACCTGAACCGGCTGCGGAGCTAGCTGAGGAACCGGTCATCGGGGCTGATGAAGCCAAGAAATCGGTAACACAGAACCGACCGGTCGCGGACAAGAGGAACCCGTAAACCGATCCCTTTCAACCCGCTAAGCCAAAACGCCCGGCTTTCCAATTCACGCTGAACCAACACATTCAGCGGCAGCGCAAGAATAGTGTTTCAACACAAAGGAATTCAACATGAAACCGCAACCGTCCATACGCGTCTGGAATCCTCGCACTGCGCTTTCGGACGCCGTTCCTTTCAGACACCGTCAGTGCCTGGCCTTGACTTGTATGATTCTAACTTTCTTCCTCGGGATGGTTGGGACAGCGATTGACAACAGCCCCGCACTGGCCGCCGAGACGGCGTCCGCTGCCGCGGAGGGCAACCCATTTGACGCGGAAATCCTCGCCGTCCGCCCGCGAATCTTCATCCGCCGGGACAACTTCGACGGGCTTACCGTGGACAAACTTCGCGTCGCGGCCGAACAGCCGGAATTCGACGGCATTCGCCAAAAGTGGCGCAGCCGGCCGCTGGGCAGAGCCATCCTCTGGATGCTGGACGGAGAACAGGAAGACCTGGAGACGGCGATCGCGGGACTTAAGAAAATGGACGCCACGGGCGGCAGCTGGAGCGGTCGCGGGTTGGCGCTGATGCGGTTGGCGACGCTGTTCGACTGGCTCTATCCCGAACTTGATGACGCGACACGCAAGGCGACGATCGCCAAGATTGAACAGGCCGCGGACGACGCGGTGGCCCACATCCGCGGCGGTCGGGCGCCGTACTTTTACAGCCGCACACCGGGCGCCTTGGCTGGCGTCACGCTGGCCGGCATCGCGCTTACAGGCGTCAGCGACAGAGCGGACGGCTACCTGGAGCTGTTTCGCGAGTGGGGCGTCCGCGATTATTTTCAGGCCTATGAGTGGGTGGACGGCGCCGCGACCGGGGCTACGTATACGATGTACTACACCTACGTTGATCTGCCAAGCATCGCCGCCGCCTGGTGGTCAGCCACCGGACACAACCCGCACCCGTGGATTCGCGAAAATCAGGGCGACTGGCTCGACGGCATCGTGCGATTCTACCTTTGGTCGCTGCGGCCCGGCTTTGCCTTTCCCGACATCAACGACCAGTATCGTGGAACCTGGCAGACGCACGACCAGTTCTGCCAGGGTCTGGACATCGCCAGCTATGTGACCCGCAACGGCTACGGGCGGGCGTGGTCGCAGCGATGGTTGGGGAGGTGCGGCCCGGGGCTATATCACGCGGAGTACGCGCACAACGCCATCTCTCGCGATTCGACGCTCGAGCCGAAGCCGCTAACTGAACTGCCGCTGGCCGAATTGTTCGGCCGCGAGAGCTGCGGCTACGGTTTCTTTCGCAGCGACTGGCCAAAGCCCGGGGAGCCCGACACGGCGACGCACGTCTTCTTCCGTTGCGGCGATCCGATCAACGTACACGGCGGTGTCTCCGCCGGTGAGTTCCAGGTGTTTAAGCTCACCCCACTGGCGACGCGGAGCGGGCGGTATGGATCGTACGACTCCGCCCCCGATCAGTATCACCGCAACTGCATCTCGACCAACGTGGTGCTGATGACCGATCCTGCCGTACCGGGGGATCGCGGCGACCAGCAAACGCGACGCGGCATGAAATCCGACCACGCTACGTGGGCCCAGTGGCAGGCCATTCGCGAGCGAAATGGCATGGACGTGGCCACGATTACCGATTGGCGCGTTACGCCGGCCGAATCCCGCTGCCGGGCGGACCTTACCAAAACCAACCCTTCGAACAAGTGCAAGCAGTGGACACGCGAATTCGTGTGGCTGGAGAACAAGCATCTTGTGGTGCTGGATATCGTTGAGACCGTGAAGTCGGAGATCCGCCGCCAATGGCAGCTCCATACCGCGAATGCTCCGAAAGTCAGCGACCGGTTGTTGACGGTTGTCGGTGAGCGCCCGGACCTTAACTGGGCCGAACCGCGCCTCGAACCAGCGGACAAACAAGCGCGACTGTTTTGCCAGACCGTGTTGCCGCGTGAGTTCTCCGTCATTGTCCATTCCGAAGGAAAGGCGGAGGCCTTTGACGCCGACGGCACGGCCCGCGGCGCCGTGGAGGGCAACGCGTATCACAAGAAGTTTGGCGGCCACGTGGTACAGGTCGATCCCGCCGCCGGCGACACGCGGACCGTCTTCCTGCACGTCCTTACCGCCTCCGACGGCGATCCGTCGACGCCACCCAAAATCGGGTACCGTCTTACGAAGCCCGGCCAACTCGATCTACAGATTGACGGCGTTACGACGTCCTTCGAGGTGCCAACGTGGCTCGAATTGTAGAGGCTTCCCGCGGCTAGCGGGGGTTAAGTCGATTTCAGCCGCCAATCACCACCCCTGCCGGGGCTGAGCGCTCTTCGAGCGGACCAGCTCTCGACAGCCGCGGACATGGTTGCATGGCCGATGGGTCGGGGTCTGCGGGGCCTGGGGGCAGGTCTTGACTTTTAACTTTACGTTTACCGCTTACGCGGAGTGGTCGTTGGGTTCCGCTTGGCTTTGTCGCGAGACTTGACTTCAGCCTCCAGCTCAGCCAAGTGGCGATCCCAATTCGCGTCGGTCGAGCGACAGATATCGCGAGGTTGCATCGAGCACTTGCACCAAGTTCTCCACGTCGATTGGGTCGACCGGCACGCTCTCTTTAACGGCCATGGAGGCGTTCGGGTTGACCGTTCTCATCGGCCCGTGCCGGCAAACTGACTGACATCAGAAACCAAAACACCAAACATACTCGTACGGTCATTGTGGTTTTAAAATGGCTCATACTCCTATCCCAACTGTTTTGGAATCCTCAAATTCCCGTCGCTTTGGCGTCCATCATTCTATGTGGGAGACGGCCTGCTTGCGCGGCGGTGTCTCTTGCGGATACACATCGAACGCCTTGGTATCACACACAGGCCAACCCGGTGTCGCTCACGCGCCGAAAAAACCGCCAGTATCGACACCATGGATCACTGTTCACTGTGGTTGGGTGTCCCCACTATCCGGCAACGCCCTGATTGTTTCCCAAATCCCTTGGGAGTTGATAACGATCGCTATCCCAAGTCGTTTGCGTATGTGTCCGTCTTGGTAAATCAAATCATATCGCTCGTCAAGGAAGTGCTGGCCCTGAACCAGTCCGATAATCTTGTTCCGCATACCGCCGTCTCGCCGTGATTCTATGTAAATCGGTCCACCGCTGTCCCCTTCAAATAAGTTGCAATCCACGAGAAATGTAGCGTGATGTTTGAACGGAAGCAGTGGATAGCTTGCCACGCATCCCAGGCGAGTCAATGGAAATCCGGCCTGATTCGGCTTAAACTGTGCAGCATGCGGAAATCCCACACAGCGAACCAGTTCACCCGGTTCCGGCGGCGCTTCGCGCCAGTCGTCCCCGTCCGCCAGCTTGTCCAGCGGGATCGGATCCACCAACTTGGTCGACTCCGGAAGCCGCATCACGGCAACATCCAACTTCGGATGTTGGTGCCAAAGCGATTTCTCGTCTTGGCGGATTTTCAGTTCCAGCGGTGCGGCGACCCATTGGTCAGTCTCGGATTGTTCGTGCAGAATGAGCTGCACATGGTTCCCCTCCGTCTTTTGCAAAACATGAGCCGCGGTAACCAGCAGCAACTCCTTTCTTTTCTCGTCGCTGGAAACACGGCGATCTACCACGAACCCCGTGCCTACTCCCCTTGCTTTCGAGTTTTCCAAGCGATAGGTTCCCATCGCCACTTCGGTGCGCAGGCTGTCACTCGCACCTGAACCTCGTGGGCACAACACTGAAATGCCGAGCACGATAACGAGCCATCGCATGTGTCACTCTCTTGTTTTTCAATCTTTCACATTGTTACGG
>JBNJEM010000140.1:0-13682 GCA_051745935.1 Planctomycetota bacterium | reverse complement strand
CCACCCGCCCAAATCCGACCGCCTGAAAGATATACCGGTCGCGGATGACTTTGTGTGCCGCGAGTCCGACCAACGGAAGGACGGCCTGCGCCGGGCGGCTTTCCACCCGCGCAAATCCGACCGCCTGAAATATACGATGTTTCAACTACGGTGTTTTGGCTACGGTCAACGTGCCATGTTTACCAGCTGCGTTCGCCGGCTCGAATCCGAGCAGCCGAATGTCTATCGGAGGCGGTGAGTCCCTCCAACTGGCATGCCACCGGACGCTCATGCCTTGGCTGACCGGCTCCAGGGACACGGTAATCTTACCCCAACGGGTTGGCGCGGGGCCAAAAGAGATTTTCCGGCCGCTCTTTAACCAGGCAGCGGGCAGCCCCGAGCCAATAATGATTCGATCATCTTCTTCCCGCACGAAGGCGTTTCGGATTGCCAGCACCCATTCGGCGGCGGCCCACATGTGTTGACCGTCGCCCATGCATCCGCCACCGGTCCTCGGGTGGACGGCTTCAGGCCATTGGCCCGTTGGCGAGGCCAGCCCGGCCACGGTTTCGGCCAGATCGAACCAACCGGGATCGCCGTCGCGCAGAAGGACTTGGGCCACATGGAGCGTCAAATAGGGATTGATGCCCGAATGGATCATGTCCTGAAAGAATCCCTCCTCCACGAAGCAACATTCGCGAAGAAACGCAACCGTATCGGCGATCCGGGGGTCGCGGGGAGGCAGAATCCGCAGGGGATAGCTGCCGGCCAGGGAACCGACAGCCCCCGCGTCCATGCGACGATACGGGGAGGCCGGGATGCCGACGCGTGGGCGTCGCGAGGCGGTCATCTCGAGGCTCCGTTCGATGGCGGCAAGCAAATCTTCAGCTTCGTCCCGAAATCGACCGCTACTTTTATGATCGCCCAGTCGTCCCAGGAGTTCGGCCGCTCCTCGCAGACCTCCCACGGCCCAAAAGTCGTCCCAATAATACCAGTCATTCGCCCCCAGGTGCTCCGCGCTGAACCCCGGTGGCAGCAAGCCCGCGTGAGCCGCCGACTTCGGCTCGCGCACCCGCTTATTGATGATCCACTGTCCACCTCGGGTCAGCGCGCGACGCCACTCGGGCGGCGGCGAATCCCCGGTCAGCTGGCAGTAGCGATGAAGCGTCCACAGGGCCGCGCCGTTGGCGTCCCACTCCCCGGCTTGAGAGTGGAAAAACCCGTTGCGGCGCTGCGTTGAGAGCAGTTGGGGCAAGGCTCGCCGAACCCGCTCGTGAAGGCCGGCGCAGAGAAGCGCGTGGAGCAAGAACGCCGCGTCGCGAACCCAGAATCGTTTATAGGTGAAAGGGCCCGGAAACACGTCCCCCGGCGTCAGCAGGACCAGCATCCGCACCGCCGCCCGGTAAAGCTGCTGCATGCGGGCATCCGGCACGTCGAGCTGCGCTTGACCAAACAAGGCGTCCTGCCACGAGCCAGGCTTCGCTTCCGCCGACGTTTCAACCGGCGGGCGGGTCGACGTAATCGCAGGCCGTCTGGAACGGCCGAGGGAGGGGGCGCGAGTCAGCGGAACCGAAACCTGCAGCTCCCGCCCTTGCCCCGGCTCCAACCGGTACAACGCGGCCGCGGTGGCCATCCCCGCACGACACTGGACCGACCGGCTCTCGACGCCATCCGGCACGAAAAGTGAAACGTCACCACGCCGATACTCAGACATCAGGCTCCGCTCCGGCGGCTCGGAAAACCCGACCCAACCATCCCGATCGACGGTCCAACCCCCCTCCTTCGTATTCCATTGAACATCGTACACGAAGCTGACCCCCTCCGGATTGAACGGCCGCAGCGCGATCGCGAGCCAGGCCGGCTGGCGGCTTTCCGCCACCCATGTTTGCCGACAAACAGGCCGGGCCGCATCCCCCATGACCTCCGCGCGCGCCCGAAGCCAATGCGCCCCGCCCTCGACCTCGGTGGTCACGGCGAGCCCCTGGCTAAAATCAAGGTATTGGTGAGACGCCGGACACCGCGAGGGGAACAGCCGCGTTCCGTCGGCGGCAAAGATCCAGCCGTCGATGGACCATCCATCCCAGTGGGGCGTGAGCAGTCCACGGGGATCGACAATCGGATAGACGTCCACGTCCGGCAAGCCAATGGCCGTCCAGTTGCGATGTGTCAGGTTCACGTGGGTGATCGAGAAGGCGCGGGGCACAAAGGCCTCATCTTTGGGGTCGAACTGCCGTTCCACCCAAAACGGCCAAATCCAGTCCAAGTTGTGCTGGATGGCGCTGGTGTTCATCAGCCCGCGCGCGTGGAAGACGGCCCCCGCGCGGAGCAGTTCAATCGGCGCCGCGACCTCGGCGGGTTCGCCAAAGCGGCTCAGATTCGCCATCAATGAGAGAGGATCGACGAAGCCGTAACGGCGAGCGATGCTGCGAACAATGTAACGCCATGGTATCCAGTTCAACCTCATCAATATCCCCGTCTCGTCCGCCGTCTCGAGAATCGACGCTCCTTGGACACTTCGCCGGTCGCCAAACCACCGCGGCTCCAAGCGGAAACTACAATCTCAAACTGTAAGCTTCGCGTCTCGACTAGCTGGTAAAGCCCGGCTTTCGTCGCCTTTTCGGCCATGACTGCACCCGTCACGGGTTCAAATTCGATCCACCTGGACACGACCTGAAACCAGGGCTTTTCCAGCGTCTGGGGCGTTCGAAGGGCGCGAAACGCTTACACTTTGAGTTACAATCCTTCCGTATCGATAGCCTTCATGAGCTCATCCGCTGCCCGCAGGGCAGCCTGCGCATGCTCGGGTCGATACTCCCCCGCGCGTCCAACCAATTCAGCCAGCACGGCTGTGGCAATTCGCTCCCGCCGCTCGTGAAGCTGGGGATCAATACCACTTCTGTCACTCATAGCCATGGGGTGCTCCTTTCGAGCCGATCTCTAGATATGGTTCTCAACGCGCCGCCCGCGAGAACGCGTGAATTGTATTCGATGATGCACGCTTTTCAAAACCCGCGCAATACACTCTAGTCGTCGTGTAGCTCCTCGAAACCGCAACTCACGTGCCACTGCCTCGCGGCGGCCCGGGCGGGCGTTCCGCGTGCCCGGCGTCCAATCGCCAAGGTGCTGCTATACGTCAGGCGGTCGGATTGGTCCGGGTGGAAAGCGGCCCGACGCAAGCCGTCCTCCCGTTGGTCGGACTCGCGGCGGACGAAGTCATCCGCGACCGGTATAGACCGGTCAACGGCCTCGAAGCTGGCGTCGCTTGCCGCCCGGAAACGTCGCTTGCGACAAGATGCCGGCCTCGCCTGTCAATCTGACGCACCGCACCGGTACTTTCGCGGTTTTGGCCGCGCCCGGGGGCGGGGCCAAGCTCGAGGTCCGGGCGAAGCACTTTGTCGCGCCATGTATCCTGTCTCGCGTTGAACCACGGACCAAAGGGACCGAACGGATCAAAGAGGCCTCGTGTATGCGGGTTGCGGCATCCGAACGGCAGGGCGTCAATCGGCCGCGAATGTCGCACGACGGGGCTGGGCGGAAAAGCAAAAAACCATTTCGCCACGTTTGGCACGTCCAATGCGGCCGTTACGTGGTGGGATGGACTGAACGCTGTTGTTCCCGCGAGGGTAACGTTTTGCGGTATGATCGAGTTGACGTTTCACGACTCGTAACTTTTTAGCAAACTGAAGTAAGGCTATTACAGTTGGTGGGAAGTTGAAGCCAGTCCTGTAGAGCGCGCAGGCCGCCGTCCGCTGTCATAAACGTTGCCGGGTTCAAGGCGTAGCTCAGCGGACTCTGGCCTTGCGGTTAAACGAGGCGCGTCATAAGCGATTTGTGAACACCAAGCCAGCATACTACTTCACACGGCTAAAGTGTTACCACGATTCTTGGAATCCAAACAAGCAGAGGAAGCCGATGAGTGTCAAAATCCAGCGAGAAGCCGAAGGAAAGGTTGTTTACGTGCGGGTCAGTGGCAAGCTGACCGCCGAGGACTACGAGCAGTTCGTGCCCGCGTTTGAAAAGCTGATTGTAGAGCACGGGAAGATTCGGGTGCTGTTCGAGATGGTCGATTTTCACGGTTGGAGCGCCGCGGCGTTGTGGAAGGACGTGACGTTTGACTTCAAGCACTTCCGCGACATCGAGCGGCTTGCCATGGTCGGCGACAAGGCATGGCAGGAGGGAATGAGCTTTTTCTGCAAGCCCTTTACCATGGCCGAAGTTCGGTATTTCGGGCATCACGAAGTGGACCGGGCGCGGCAATGGGTTCATGAAGGCATTCCGGTCGCGGGGGAAGGCCAGCCGGCGGAAGGCTCATGACGATTCTCTCGGCTGCCGTTATGCTGTTCCTGGTGATGGACCCGGTGGGGAACGTACCCGTTTTCGTCTCGCTGCTCGGCGGCATGGAGCCGCGGCGGGCGCGGGTGGTTGTCGTGCGGGAGTTAGTGATTGCCCTGGCGGCGCTGATGCTGTTTTTGTTCTGCGGTCAGGTTTTCCTGGACGTGCTTGACGTCTCGGAGCCAGCCCTTGGTATCGCCGGCGGGGTGATCCTCTTTCTGATTGCTCTTAAGATGATCTTTGGCGGTTCCGGCGACATTTTCAAGGAAGACTCGATGGGTGAGCCATTTGTCGTGCCGCTTGCCATCCCCTTAATCGCCGGCCCGTCCGCCGCGGCCACCGTGTTGCTGCTGATGGCCCGCGCCCCCGACCGATGGTTGCACTGGTTGATGGCGCTGGTCGCGGCCTGGTTCGCCAGCGGCGTGATTCTGGTTTTCGCGGCTTCGTTCAGCCGGCTGCTTGGCGAGCGTGGGCTGCACGCGGTGGAGCGGCTCATGGGCATGCTCCTTACCGCCGTGGCCGTGCAAATGTTTCTCGGCGGCGTACACGATTTCGTATCCACCTTGCCATCGTGACTCACTCCCGTTCCAGGGTCCATCGGATGGCGGCCTGCGTGAGCTCCGCGGTCGTGGCCAAACTCAACTTTTCCTTGATGCGCTGGCGGTGCGTGTCGACCGTGTAGGGGCTCAAGTGCAACCGCTGGGCCACCTGGGCGGTCGAGAGACCTTCGCCAATCAGCCGGAACACCTCGAGTTCGCGATTGGAAAGGGCTTCCACCGGCGAGTTGTTGCGGGAGTGACGCCCACCGACGCTCTTGCTGAGCAGGCTTTCGGCCATTTCATCCGATAGATAAATCTTGCCGTCGCGGACCCGGCGAATGGCATCCACGATGCGACCGGTGGAGTGCTCTTTATTGATATACCCCAGGGCGCCGGCCTTCAGCGCTCGCTCGGCATACACCTTGTCAGGGTAGACCGACCATACCAAGATCTGAATGGACTCGTGGCGCGCCTTGATGCGTTTGACCAATTCCAGCCCATCACCGGTCTTCAGTTGGATATCAACCACGGCGACATCGGGGCGCACGGTGTCGAGCTGCCGCAGCGTGTCGTTGACATCGGACGCTTGGCTGCACACCTCCAGATCCTCTTGGCTGGAGATCCGGACGGCCAGGCCTTCTCGCACCGCGGGATGGTCGTCGACGATCAAGACGCGAGTGGTCACGGGATGCTCCTCTACGAGTGGCTTTTCGGCAAGCGACACGTTACCCAGGTGCCGCCAGCCGCTGATGGTTCAACGGAGAGTGTACCACCAATCAATGCCGCCCGGTATCGCATGATTCGCAGCCACAACTCTGTTCCCCAGTCCTCATCCGAGGGCAGGACCGCCTCCTTGCCTTGAACCGCCAACCGGGTGATCGTGTCGTCGTTCTCGAGCAGGATTTCCACGTTCTTCGCTCCGCTGGGGCAGAGGACGTTGATAATCGCCTCCTGGGCAATGCGATAGAGTTGCGTGGCCGTTTGGCCATCGACCACGCGCCGATCCACGTCGCACCACAGCCGGCACGAGATTCCTTCTTGTTCATCCAACTTAACGGCCAGGCCGTCCAACGCCGCTTCCAATCCCGGCGCGTTGACCTCCGCGGGGACCAGTCCACGGGAAAGCGCCTGGGTTTTGCGGCGGGTGCGATCCAACCCCGCAAGGATGCCGCGGGCCAGCTGGGCGGGGGGACCCCCGTCCGCGTCCAGCAATTCGGCCAGTGTTTCGGCCGTCAAGGCGAGCCCGGTCAACTCCTGGCCCACGTCGTCGTGCAATTCCTGCCCGATCCGCCGGTGTTCCTCTTCGGCAAGGGTGAGCAATCGGTCCTGAAACGCTTTCCGTTCAATGACACGACCCAGCTGCGTCCCCACATTGGCCATCGATTCAAGCAGCTCGGGCTTGAACTCGGTGAGGCTATCCGCGAAGAACTCCAACACCCCCTCCACCCGGGTCTCAACCATGACCGGAAAGGCTGCCGCCATGGCAATTCCCAGATCCCGAGCCAGTTTCGCTCGCGGGGGCCCGAGCTGGCGGGCAAAATCCGTGGTCCAAATCGGTTCGCCAGTGGCGTACACTCGCCACGTAAGCGACTCGCCCCCCCGGAGTGTCGTCTTGAGCGTTAGATCTCGAAAAGCCGTGAAGCGTTCACCATCGTCTTTGTACCACGCGGACCCCGCGAACAGGACGTTAGGATCGTCCTTGGACGGCAGGAAGGCATGTCCGAAGCTCCAGCCGTCGTGTTCGGCGACCCGCCGCAGACAATACTGGATCGCCTCCTGGACACTTTGAGCCCGGTTGGCCATCGAGGCGATATCGTGGAGCATCTCCAGAGCGGACGTACATTCTTGCGCCTCGTGCTCCAAAGCCTCTATCTTCTGCTTCTGCCCGGTGCTCTCTTCGGTCACGATATCGACCCCATCACGCCACCAGTTTCGCCAACGCTCGGTAACCAGAGTGGTTTTGCTCGAACCCAACCTGACACGCCGGTCTTGGTGCAAAGCTCGTTCCGGTGACACTAACGTCCCGAATCTGCTAGATTCTCGGTCGCCTGAGAGCGCGCCCCGAAATGTTATCTGAGAGCCCTCTCATGCCCTCGACGAGGGGTTTCGAGGACTGCGGTGGGCATCATGCACCCGAAGGAGGGCTCGTTCCCCAAGGCAGGAACACGCTCTCGGTTTTCTCGTGGGCCGCGGCACTCTCCGTGCTCCCGTTCCAACCGCCACTGTGGCAGCGGCGAGCACGTCAGCAAACGGCAGCACGCAATGGCCAACGAAAGTAACCCGGCGTTTCACGTCCTTCGCCTTCAATCCGTCACTCGTTCACATCGACGAATAGGCAAGGAGTGGCGAGCGTCCACCACATTCGCGCGGACCCGCCCGACAATGATGCGAAACCATGCCCCCCTTTCCTCGGAAGTGTCCCCCCTGGGCCGATGTCGCCCCTCTCTCGGGCTCCGGCATTGCTTCATTAAGCCATGCCTCGCTGGTCACCTTTCGATCTTGTGAGCCAGGACGGCGGGCCACGATGAAGAGGCCGACCATGCCCGTCAGCGCGAACCTGCGTGTATCTTCCCTGCTCCACTCAATTCCTTCTCAGCCTATCACAATGGTTGGTTGATCACAACCAGAATCGGGTCCGATCATCAGCTGGGATGTAACCTGCCGGCGGCAGACGGCGGGGGCTCACCACTCTCGGCCACTCGCTCCGAGGCGGGGTTCACCGAGATCCACGGTTCCGTATTGGCGATTTGGCCAAGATGGACCGCCGGCTTGTCCGTGAATACGAATGCATGAATGAAATCTCGGTCCCCAGTTGCTTCCGGGACCATTTCCGACTATGATTCACGCCCTCAATGGTGGGGCTTGTATAACAAGAGGAGCATGAGCCGGGTATGTCGAGACGTTTGACACTCGTAATTCATGCGCTCCACGGTGGCGGTGCGGAGAAAACCATGGCGTTGGCGGCCAACCACTGGGCCGCTCGGGGAAACGCGGTGACGCTGATCACCTTCGATTCCTTCGACAGCGACGTGTATCCCGTCACGCCGGCCGTCCATCGCGTGGCCTTGAATGCCATGGGGGACTCGCCCGGTCCGGCGCATGCGGTGGTGAACAACTACCGCCGGTGGCGGCGGCTGCGCGACGCGATCCGCCGGGCCCGGGGCGACTGGGTGATCAGCTTCACCGATAAAACAAACGTGTTAACTCTGCTGGCGTGCTTGGGAACCGGTGCTCGCGTGGTGATTTGCGAGCGCACGGATCCGCGGCACCACGCCGTGGGGCCGGTTTGGTCCCAACTGCGCCGCTGGAGCTATCCGCGAAGCACGGCCGTGGTCGTGCAAACTCCAGCAGTGCGCGAGTTCGTTCGACAACTCGTTCGCCACGAAGCGGTGCACGTCGTCCCCAACTGCCTCTGGCCGGAAACCGTCCCCGATACGCTGCCGTCTCTCGAAAGCCGCGGGCGGCGGATTGTCGCCATGGGGCGACTGGGGCCCGAGAAGGGATTCGATTTGCTTCTTGAAGCTTTTTCCGAGGTCGCCGCGGACTACCCGGAATGGGATTTGATGGTGATCGGCGAGGGCCCGGAACGGCCACGGCTGGAGCACCTCGTCCAGCAGCATGGTCTGGCCGCGCGGGTGAGCTTATGCGGCTGGCGAGATAATCCGGCGAGGTTGCTGAGCGATGCGCAGGTTTTCGTGCTCTCGTCCCGCTATGAAGGCTTTCCCAACGCCTTGCTGGAAGCCATGGCCTGCGGGCTGGTGCCCGTTGCGTTTGACTGCGACAGCGGTCCGCGGGACATTGTGCGTGATCACGTCGACGGCCTCCTGGTGCCTCCCGAAGACGTCGGGCGGCTGGCGCGGACGCTGGCCTGCTTACTGTCCGACGCCCCTTGGCGTCAGCGGTTGGCCACGTCGGCTCGCGAAGTCACCGAGCGTTTCGGCGTCGAGGCGTTTTTCGAACGCTGGGAGAAGATTTTCGCCGCCCCGTCCCGATCAACCATCGCTTGAGGTAAGAATCGCCGCGTCCGCGCCGTCGCCGAACGATTCCAGGATCTGAAGCGAGTGCCGTTCATTCAACCGGAAAATCCCGCCATGATTCATCCCCTTGGGGTCAGTGCGACAGATAACCAGAAGGCCGCCGCTGACAAGCCGCCTCTTCAAATTCCGCGCCATGCGCTTCAATGTGCTGGTATCGAAATAGACGCTGTTCAGTATGTTGGCCGCTCTAACCACATCAAACCGCCGGTCCAACTCGGGAGTTCGCACTGCAATATCATCCTCGAGAACCGTGATTTGCGCTCCATGTTCCAACAGAGCGGGGCTGACCAGTTTCAACGGGCGCCTCGGCAGAGAAAGCGAAAAGCGGCGCTCCTGGTCCCTGCGAGAGCACTGTGAATGTTTGTCCAGAAACAGCATGGGGCGCAGGAAGAGCTGGCCAAACTTAAAACACGCGTTCCGCCACCGGCTGCCCGAGGCATTCGGAAACGAGATACTGCCAACGTCCAGTTGAAGGGGGATCCCGTCGCGATCAACCAGTACGCAAACCCCACGTGCCACCGTGACATACTCCAGATTAATCGCGACGTCTCCCGCCGTCATCTCATGCGAGATGCCTTTGGCGTTCAGGTGGTGCATCCATTCCAACGTCGAAATTCCCGAAGAGACCGCGACATCCATGATGTTCAATCTCCGCTGGCGCGGAAGCCATTTGAACAGCCGCTGGTTGACATCGTCCAGACGCCCGTGGGTCGTGGTCTTGAACACGCCGTTGGCAACTCGCAACCTTGAGAAAAACAGGCTCTCCAGGTGTTGGTCCACTTGGCGCGGCGGCGTGTCAAAGTATAGCTGTTGGATCGTCGGACTCGCGATGTATTTCATGTCCTTTCCCATTGTGGCTCGCTATACACTATACAGGGGGAGGGGGTCAAGCGGTCCGGCCACTAGCAAGGCACCAGGCTACGTGCCGGATGGATGCCGTCTCATCCGATTTATACCGGTCGCGGATGACTTTCTCCGCCGCGAGTCCGACCAACGGGAGGACGGCTTGCGTCGGGCAGCGTTCCATCCGGAAAAAACCAACCGCCTGAAATATGCCTGGAGCTCGGATGACCGGGAAACGTTCGGCCGCCGTGTGTACGTGCGGGCTGTCTAGCGTCGCAATTCACAATTGATGGTACACCATGGGTGATTTTTGCCGACTATGACGTGCGAAGCCCCGGTCCGACCATCGCCCCCCCGCTACAGAATGGAGGGATTGTGGGATTGGGCCGAGGGGGATATTGTTTCATCCGTGCCAGCCGATGGGCGTACCGGCTCCTGCGGCTGACTGGACCCTGTCCTAGTTGATGGAGAGCCTTAATGAGACTGTTCGTGCCGAAGGAGACGACGCCGGGTGAAACGCGTATCGCGGCGATCCCCGACGCGGTCGCTAAGCTCGTGGGGCTGGGCCTCGCGGTGGAGGTCGAAGGGGGAGTCGGGGCCGCGATCGGTATCGCCGACGCGGCATATGAGAAGGCGGGAGCGACCGTTGTGAGCAACCGCGAGGGTTCCCTGGAGCAAGCGGACATCGTGGCGCGGTTGCGGCCCCCGCCAGCCGAGGAGGTGTCCCGCCTGAAGCCGGGGGGGATTCACGTCAGTTACTTGGATCCCTTTGGAACCCCCGCGCTGATCAAGACGCTTGCCGAGCAACACGTCACGGCGGTCTGCATGGAGCTGATTCCCCGCACCACGCTGGCCCAGAAGATGGACGCGCTCAGCTCGCAGGCCAATTTGGCGGGGTACGTGGCGGTTATCATTGCCGCCGAACGGCTGGGCAAGATCCTTCCCATGATGATGACCCCGGCCGGAACCGTCGCCCCCTCCAAGGTGTTCGTGATTGGCGCGGGCGTGGCCGGTCTGCAGGCCATCGCCACCGCCAAACGGCTGGGGGCGCGGGTGGAAGCGTTCGATACCCGCCCCGTGGTGGAGGAACAAGTCCAGTCCCTGGGCGCCCGTTTCGTGAAACTCGACCTCGGGGAAACGGGACAAACCGAAGACGGGTATGCGAAACAACTCACCGAGGAGCAGCTTGCCCGGCAGCGCGAGATGCTGGCCAAGCACTGCGCCGCCGCCGACGTCGTGATTACCACCGCCCAGGTATTCGGACGCCAAGCGCCGCGGATCGTCACTGGCCAGATGCTGGGGCACATGCAACCGGGAAGCGTCGTGGTGGACATGGCGGTGGAGACGGGGGGCAATGTGGAAGGCTCGGTCATGGATGACGAGGTGGAGATAGACGGGGTGCGCGTGATCGGACTGCCCAACCTTGCTGGCCGAGTACCGGTGCATGCCAGCCAGATGTACGCGAGCAACATCACCAACCTGATCAGTCATTTTTGGGACAAGGAATCAGGCATGTTCCGCTTGGATCCGAGCGATCAGATCCTAAACGAGTGCGTGGTCACGCATAAAGGCGAAGTCCGCCACGAGAACCTGCGACAGCTACTGGCGGCGGAAGGAGGCGAGGGATGATGAATGGACGAACCATGTCAATGGCCCTGATACTGGTGGCCGTGGTTTTGGCGGCGACGAGCGCGCGGGCTGCCAATGAGACGGGAAACGGCGCTGCCACGGAACAGGTGTCAGGCCAAGAAGATAAGACCAAGGCGGGCCCCTCGGCGGCCGAGGCGGGACAGAGCCGGATGGGCCTGCTGCTGTTCGTGTTCGTCCTGGCCATTTTCCTGGGATTCGAGCTGATTTCCAAGGTGCCCAGCCAGCTGCACACGCCGCTCATGTCCGGTTCCAACGCCATCTCGGGGATCACGATTGTCGGGGCGCTCCTGGCCGCGGGCCGGGGCGACGACCCCATGACAATCGCGCTTGGCGTGGTGGCCGTGACGTTTGCCATGATCAACGTGGTCGGCGGCTACCTGGTAACCGATCGGATGCTCGGCATGTTCAAATATAAAAACTGAGGTGACCATGGATCTTCAGACGGTGATCCCCTATGTCTATATCGTGGCATCGGTGCTCTTCATCTTCGGGCTCAAGATGCTCAGTTCCCCGAAGACCGCTCGCAAGGGCAACGCGACCTCCTCGGTCGGCATGCTGTTGGCCATCGTGGCCACACTGGTTGCCAAAGGCATGTCGTTTGAATGGATTCTTGTGGGGGTCGTGATTGGTTCCTTGATTGGGGCCGTGACCGCCCGCCTCGTCAAGATGACCTCGATGCCGGAAATGGTGGGGTTGTTTAACGGTTTCGGCGGCGGCGCCAGCCTCTTGGTGGGCTGGTCCGAATTCCATGAAACGACGCCCCAGACCCCGGATTTCACGGTCGTCGCCACCTTTCTAGCCGTGTTGATCGGGGGGGTCACGTTTTCCGGCAGCGTGGTGGCGTTCCTCAAACTGTCCGAACGAATCAGTGGCAAGCCGGTGCTGTTCCGCGGCCAGCAGATCGTGAATGTCCTCATGTTCGCGTTGCTGCTTCTGGTCGGCATATCGTTTTGCGTGAACCCGGCCATTGGTTATGCCGTTTTTCTGCCTGTCATCCTGCTGGCGCTGGTGCTGGGCGTGCTCGCGGTGATCCCGATCGGGGGGGCGGACATGCCGGTCGTCATCTCCCTGCTCAACAGCTACTCGGGCTTGGCCGCCTGCGCGGCGGGGTTCGTCATCACCAACACCGTGCTGATCGTCAGCGGTGCCCTGGTGGGCGCCAGCGGCATGATTTTGACGAAGATCATGTGCAAGGCCATGAATCGCTCGTTGGCCAACGTGCTTTTTGGCGGCTTGGGATCCTCGAAGGCGAGTGGCGCGGCCGGCTACCAGGGTGAAGCCAACCCGATTAGCGTCGATGACACCTACCTGATTCTCGAGGCCGCTCGCTCGGTCGTGTTCGTGCCCGGCTACGGAATGGCGGTGGCCCAGGCGCAACATGCCGTGCGCGAATTGGCCCAGCTCCTGGAGGAGAACGGGGCGGAGGTGACATACGCGATCCATCCCGTGGCGGGGCGCATGCCCGGACACATGAACGTGCTCTTGGCCGAAGCCAACGTTCCCTATGAACAACTCGTCGTGCCCGAGGACGTCAATCCCACCATGGAGATGATCGACGTGTCCATCGTGATTGGTGCCAATGACGTCGTGAATCCGGCCGCTCGCGAGGATGAAAACAGCCCACTCTACGGGATGCCGATCATCAACGTGGACCATGCCCGCACCTGCATTGTCATGAAACGAAGTTTGAATCCGGGATTCGCCGGCGTGGACAACCCGCTGTTCTTCAAAACGAACACTCGCATGCTGTTCGGCGACGCGAAGGCCAGCCTCACGGCCCTCGTTTCGGAATTCAAGGAGTAAGGAACGGCTCAAGATTGACTTCCGTGTTTTCTTTCGGAGGGTGGCACTTTCCTGAGCGAGCGGCAAGACGCGTTGCTTCCACGGAAAAGACGGACCGCGAGCGGAGACGGATCGCGAGCGGAGACGGATCGCGAGGGGAGCCAGTGTGCCGGATGACTTGAAGACGCGTGAAATTGCGGAATTCGTTTTTGAGTGATTTCTAAGTGGCGAATCAAGTCTGGACTCGATTGCCGTCCGCGTCGAATAGCACGAGCTTGTCGGTCTTGACGCCGAGCCGGATTTCGTTTCCAGCGTCCGGCACGGCGCCGGTGGCGGGCAGACGCGCGGCCAGGGTGCCCCTGGGACGGGGAAAAACTTTAGGTCCTTGTGGCCCGTTTTGTTGCGCCTTGCGTCCTTGCCTGCGTCGAATCAAGGACCTCAGGGACTGAAAGGACCAAAGGGAACACGGCGGACGGGGCTCACCCGTGAAAAAAGCCGCACGGCGTCTTCCGTTTCTTCA